>DATIMX010000257.1:0-18585 GCA_035474935.1 Geodermatophilus sp.
CGGCGGGACGACGGGCCTGTGCGTCGGCCACGTCGCGCCCGAGGCCACCGACGGCGGCCCGATCGCCTTCGTGCAGGACGGCGACCGCATCCGGCTGGACCTCCGCGCTCGCACCCTCGACCTGCTGGTCGACGACGAGGAGCTGGCCCGCCGCCGGGAGGGGTGGACCCCGCTGCCCCCGCGCTACACCACCGGCGTCCTCGGCAAGTACGCCAAGCTGGTGAGCTCGGCGGCGCAGGGCGCGGTCTGCGGCTGACGAAGGACCCCCTCCTCCCCACCACTCGCAAGCTCGCGGCGGGGCCCTGGAGGGGGCCGTTCCAGCACGTCACCGGGCGCGGGGCCGTACCCCCAACGGGTGAGGACGGGCCCGCCCACCTGTCGTCGCCCCGGTCACCTGCCGACTGAGCAGGTGTGGACAAGCTGAGGTGGTGGTTCCTCGGGAGCACCGTGCCCGTGGGGACCGCCTGCGCGGTGTCCGTGGCCACGCCGGGCCCGGGACACGTCGGCGACCTCGCCCTCGGCGCACTCGGCATCGCCACCGCGGCCGTGCTGTGGACCGCCGGGCGGTCGAAGCAGTCCGGGTGGCGGGGCTGGCGGCTGTTCGCCCTGGCCCCGCTGATGCCGGTGGTCGGCCTGGTCGCGGCCACGGTCGCAGCACCGGACTCCCCGCTGGAGCAGGTGGCCCTGCGCTGGCTGCCCACCGTCCCCGGCTACGTGCTCGCCGTCGTCGGCCTCCTCACCCTCGTCGCCCCCTCGCGGCTGCGCGGCGGAGCCCGCCCGGCCGTCGAGCTCAGCCTCTTCCTCATCGCCTGCGTGCTCGTCGTGCAGGTGCTGGTGCTCGGCCCCGAGGTCAGCTGGCTGGACCTCGACCCGAGCGGGCGCGCCGTCCTCGCCGCGGCCGTCGTCGTCACCTCCGCCACGGTGGCCGCCGCCGTCCTCCTCCTCGGCGTCATCGAGAGCCGCCGCCAGCCCATGGCGCTGGTGCTGCTGGCCGCGACGGCGCTGCTCGCCCCCGGCCGGGCGCTGGGCACCTCGGCGATGCTGACGGGGGAGCACGTCGTCGGCGACGTCGGCCGGTTCCTCGTCGCAGGGGGGCTGGTGCTGCTCGGCGCCGCCGTCCTGCTCGATCCGGGCCCGTGCCCGGATGCGCACCCGCGGCCGCGCACCGGCCGCTCCACGCACCTGCGCCAGCTGCTGCCGCACCTGGCCATGACGGTCGCCTGCTTCGGCGCGGCCGCGGTGTCGCTGACCGGCCACCGGATCAGCCCGGTGATCGCCATCGGGGGCTCGCTCTGCGCCGTCCTCGCCGTGCTGCACCGCTGGCTGACCGCCCGCGACGAGCAGCACCTCGGCGCCCGCCTGCGGCACAGCGAGGCGTACTTCCGCTCGCTGGTCGCCGCCAGCAGCGACGCCGTCCTCATCCTCGACGGCGACCTGCGGGTCACCTGGTCCTCGGCCACCCTGGGAACGACGCTCGGCAGCCCCACCGCGGTGCCGGTGGGCGCCGACCTGCTCGAGCTGGTGCACCCCGAGGACGCGCTGCCCGTCGCGCGGGTCCTCCTGGAGTCGGCGGCCGGGGACACGACGCCGCCCGGTGCGCTGCGGCTGCGGCTGCGGCACGCCGACGGCACCTGGCGGCACCTGGAGGCCAGCCTCACCGACCTGCGCTCGGACACCGTCGTGGGCGCCGTCGTGCTGCACTGCCGCGACACCACCGAGCGGGTCGCGCGCGAGCGGGCGCTCGAGCAGGTCGCGTTCACCGACCCCGTCACCGGGCTGCCGAACCGGGCCGGCTGCGAGCAGCGGCTCGAGCAGGCCCTGGCCGAGGCGGGGACGACCTGCCGCAGCCTGCTGCTGATCGAGCTCGACGGCCTCGACGAGGTGCGCGAGGACGCCGGCCGGGACGTCGTCACCACGGTGCTGGTCGAGGTCGGCCGGCGACTGCGGGCCACCGTGCGCGGCTGCGACGCGGTCACCCGGGTGGGCGGTGGCGCCTTCGCCGTCCTGGCCGAGGGCGCGCCGCACGCCGTCGACCTCCTCGCCGACCGCTGCCTGTCGGTGATCGAGCAGCCGCTGGACACCGCCGCCGGGCTCTTCGACCTCAGCGCCAGCATCGGCGTGGTCGACCTGGGCGCCGCCGAGTCGGTCGCCGACCTCATGACCCGCGCCGAGCTCGCCGTCCGGGCGGCGGCCGCCGCCGGCACGGGCACCGCGCTGCGGTACCGGCCGGCGCTGGGCAGCGCCGCCGAGCGGCGCGCCCGGCTGCGCGAGGACCTGCCCGGCGCCTGGGACCGCGGCGAGCTCTCGGTGCTCTTCCAGCCGGTGGTCTCGATGAGCGAGCAGCGGGTGACCGGTGTCGAGGCGCTGCTGCGCTGGCAGCACCCCCAGCTCGGTGAGGTGCCGCCGGCGGAGTTCGTGCCGATCGCCGAGCGCGCCGGCGTGATCGGCGAGCTGCAGCGCTGGGCGCTGGAGACCGCCGCCGAGGCCGTGCTGACCCTCCCGCACGGCCCCGCACCGCTGCGGCTGGGGGTGAACATCTCCGCCTCGCACGTCGCCGCGCACACCCTGGTCCGCGACGTCGCCGCCGTGCTGCAGTCGACCGGGCTGGCGCCCGAGCGGCTGATCCTGGAGATCACCGAGGCGACGCTGATGTCGGAGGGCGAGCACGTGGCCGTCGACATCGAGGCGCTGCGCCTCATGGGGGTGCACGTGGCGCTCGACGACTTCGGCACCGGCCGCTCGTCGCTGGCCCACCTGACCCGGCTGCCGATCGACGTGCTCAAGCTCGACCACGCGTTCGTGCTGCGCGTCGACCGCGACCCGAAGGCCCGCGCGCTGTGCGAGTCGGTCGTGGCGATCGCCGGGGCGTTGGGTCTGGACGTCGTCGCCGAGGGCGTGGAGACGCCGGCCCAGCTGGGCGCGCTGCGCGCCGCGGGCTGCGGCTTCGCGCAGGGCTTCCTGCTGGCCCGGCCGATGCGCCTGCTCGACCTCGTCGGCATGCTCGACGACGGCGCCGGCCAGCTCTGGCCGGGCCTCGTGGGGTCCCGGCGATGAAGGACTCCTACGAGGACCCCTCGAAGGACCCCTCGCCCCCCACCGCTCACAAGCTCGCGGCGGGCCCCTGCGAGGGGCCGCCGCGCAGGCTCGGGACGGTGCCCTGGACGGGGCCACCGCGGTCCCGCGTCCCCGGTGCACTGCCCGTCCTCGTCCTGCTCGGACTGCTCGCCGCGGCCACGGCCGTCCTGGAGCTGGCCCGGTCCCCGCTGGCGCCCGCGCTCGTCCCCGCCTGCCTTGCCCTCGGCTCCGCCGCGGCGGCGGTCGTGGCCGGGAGCGGCGCCTCCCGGCTGCCGGGCCGGTCCGCGCGGCCGTGGCGGGCACTGGCGGGGGCGCTGGGCCTGCTGGCCGTGGGCCAGGTCCTCGCCACCGTCCGCGCCGGCGCGGACCTGGAGTTCGGCGGCGCCGAGGACGTGCCGATGCTGCTGGCGGTGCCGCTCGCCGCGCTGGCCGCGTTCCGGCTGCTGCCCCCGCGGTCGCGCCGGTGGCCCGGCTGGCGCACGGTGCTCGACGGCCTCATCGCGACGCTCGCGGTCGCGGTGTTCGGCCACGTGCTGCTGGCCGCGCTGCTCACCGGCGTCGAGGGCACGGCCGACGGGCTGATCGCCGTCGGCTACCCGGGAGTCGGGGCCGTCCTGGTCGGCGTCGGGCTGGTCACCGTCACCGGGGTCCGGGGCGTGCGCCGCGGAGCCGCGGTGTGGCTGCTCGCCGCCTCCGTCGCGATGGCGGCCGTCGCCATCGGGGGTGCGCTCGGCCGGACGCTGGGCAGCACCGCCGCCACCGTCGTCACCGAGCAGGCCTGGATGGCCATGCTGGCCGCGAGCGTGCTGGCCGTGCGAGCGGATCCCGGCGAGCCGACGACGCCGGACCTCGACCGGCCGATCGTCGCGTTGCGCGGCCTGGTGCTGGCCTCGGGCGTGGCCTCGAGCGTGCTGCTGCTGCTCCTCGCCGGCGTGCTGGCCGGGCGGGGGATCGACCCGGTGGAGGCCGGCGGGGGAGCGGCGCTGGTCGCCCTCACCTCGCTGCGCACCGTGCTGTGGGCCGGCGACGGCTACCGGCTCACCCGGCGCCTGCTGCGCACCGAGGGCTACTTCCGCGCCCTGGTGCACAGCGGCGACGCGGTCACCGTCGTGCTCGACGGCACCGGCCGCATCGGCTGGGCCTCGGGCGCCGTGGAGGCCCAGCTCGGCTGGACCGACCGCGACCTCACCGGGCGGCTGCTCGCCGACCTGCTCGACGAGGTGGACCGCGACCTCGTCCCCCGCGTCGCGCAGGCCGTCCGCGGCGGCACCACGGTGGGGCTGCTGCCCACGACCGCGCGGCTGCGCACTCGCGACGGCGGCTGGCGCGACGTCGAGCTCACCGGGGCCGCCCCCTCCGGCGCCGCCCCGGCCCGGGTGTCCGGCGCAGGCGACCGCGGCGGCCTGGTGCTGCACCTGCGCGACGTCACCGACCGCAGCTCCAGCCAGCGCGAGCTGGAGCGGATGGCCTACACCGACTTCCTCACCGGGCTCCCCAACCGCGCCCGCTTCATGGCGGCGCTCGGCGAGGCGTCCACCGGCACCGCCCCCGGCTGCGTGCTGCTCGTCGACCTCGACGGCTTCAAGGCGGTGAACGACGTCGCCGGCCACGACGAGGGCGACCGGCTGCTCTGCGAGGTGGCCGAGACGCTGCGCGCGGCCGCGCGGGAGGACGACGTCGTCGCCCGGCTCGGCGGCGACGAGTTCGCCGTCCTCGTGCGCGCCGGCCGGGACGAGGCCACCGTGCTGGCCGAGCGGCTGGTCGTGCTGCTCGACCGCGAGCACCGCCCGCCGGCCCCCGACGGCAGTGGCCGCGGTGGGCTGGTGTTCCCGGTCTCCGGCAGCGTCGGCGTGGCCGAGCTGCACGTGGGCGGCGACCCCGCCGAGGCGGTGCGGCGGGCCGATCTGGCACTGCGGGCGGCCAAGGCCGCCGGCAAGAACTGCGTCCGGACCACCGGCGAGGCGCTGGACCGGGTCGTCGACCGGCGCGCCCGGCTGGCCCGGGACCTGCCCGAGGCGATCGCCGACGGCGGCCTGTCGGTCTTGCTCCAGCCGGTCGTCGGCGTGGAGGAGGGCCGCGTGCTCGGCCTGGAGGCCCTGGTGCGCTGGCGGCACCGCGAGCTGGGCGACGTCCCCCCGGAGGAGTTCGTCGGGGTGGCCGAGGACGAGGGACTCGTCGTGCCGCTGCAGCGCTGGGTGCTCGGCGCCGCGACCGCGGCCCTGGCACCGCTGCTGGCGCAGGGGCACGACCTGAAGCTCGGCGTGGACGTCTCCGTCCGGCACCTGCAGGCCGGCTGCCTGGCCGCCGACGTGGCGCGGGCGCTCACCGCCTCCGGCGTGCCGGCCTCCCGGCTGGTGCTGCAGATCACCGAGTCGGTGCTCGTCGACGCCGAGGACCGCGTCGAGCGCGAGCTGGCCGCGCTGCGCGAGGCCGGCTGCGTCATCTCCATCGAGGACTTCGGCACGGGCCACTCCACCCTCGCTCGGCTCTCCCGGCTGCCCGTCGACGTCCTCAAGATGGACCGTGGGTTCGTGGCCCACATCGAGGACGACCCGCGCAGCGCGGCCGTCGTCGCCAGCGTGGTCGAGCTGGGCCGCACGCTCGGCCTGGACGTGGTCGCCGAGGGCGTGGAGACGCCGGGACAGCTCGCGGCGCTGCACCGGCTGGGCTGCCGGTTCCTGCAGGGCCACCTGCTCGGTCGTCCGATGCCCGCCGCCGACCTGGCCGCGGTGCTCGTCGAGCCGGTCGGGAGCGCCCGGGACGGCGATCGGGCGCCGTCCCACGTCTGACGACACGCGGTCTCACTGAATGAGACGGACCGGTTGACGACGGGCCTGGTCGAGGCGCACAGTGGCGGCGTGCGCCCGGCCTGCCTGCTCCTCGTAGTCGCCTAGCGCGTCGGTCCTCTCGACCGACGCGCTGACCCCTCTGTGCCCGCAGGCACGAGGGGTTTTTCGTTTGCGGGCCCCGGCCTCCTCCGATGCCGCCGGCCCGCGCCGCAGGCACGCCGACCACCGCACGGCACCGACCGACGGCCCCCCTCCGGGGCGCCGCAGCAAGGCCCGACCAGCGAGACGCACGGCCAGGAGACGCCATGACCAGCACCACCCCGGGTGGGTCCGCCACCCGCGAGGCCGCCGAGGCACTGACGGGGGTCGAGACGACCGCCCGCTCGGTCGCGGAGGCCGCCGCCGAGCCGCTCACCGGGATCACCGGGGCGCAGAGCCTCGTGCGGTCGCTCGAGGCGGTCGGCGTCGAGGTCGTCTTCGGCATCCCGGGCGGGGCGATCCTGCCCGCCTACGACCCGCTGTTCGACTCCCGCGTGCGCCACGTGCTCGTCCGGCACGAGCAGGGCGCCGGGCACGCGGCCACCGGCTACGCCCAGGCCACCGGCCGGGTCGGCGTCTGCATGGCCACCTCCGGCCCCGGCGCGACCAACCTGGTCACCCCGCTGGCCGACGCCTACATGGACTCGGTCCCGATGGTGGCGATCACCGGTCAGGTCCCCAGTGCGGCGATCGGCACGGACGCCTTCCAGGAGGCCGACATCCGCGGCATCACGATGCCGATCACCAAGCACAACTTCCTGGTCACCGACGCCGACGAGATCCCGCAGCGGATCGCCGAGGCCTTCCACCTCGCCGCCACCGGCCGCCCCGGACCGGTGCTGGTCGACATCGCCAAGGACGCCCTGCAGGCGACCACCGACTTCTCGTGGCCGCCGCGGCTGGACCTGCCCGGCTACAAGCCGACCACCCGCCCGCACGGCAAGCAGGTCCGCGAGGCCGCCGCGCTGGTCGCCGCCGCCCGCCGGCCGGTGCTCTACGTCGGCGGCGGCGTCATCAAGGCCCAGGCGAGCGCCGAGCTGGCCGAGCTGGCCGAACTCACCGGTGCCCCGGTGGTCACCACCCTCATGGCGCGCGGTGCGTTCCCGGACAGCCACCCGCAGAACCTCGGGATGCCCGGCATGCACGGCAACGTCACCGCGGTCACCGCGCTGCAGAAGGCCGACCTGCTCGTCGCCCTCGGCGCCCGCTTCGACGACCGGGTCACCGGCCAGCTGTCGTCGTTCGCCCCCGAGGCCAAGGTCGTGCACGCCGACATCGACCCGGCCGAGATCGGCAAGAACCGCAAGGCCGACGTGCCCATCGTCGGGGACGCGCGGGAGACCATCGCCGAGCTGGTCACCGCGCTGCGCGCCGAGCGCGACGCCGGCCGCAGGCCCGACCTGTCCCCCTGGTGGGCCCAGCTGGACCAGTGGCGCCAGAAGTACCCGCTCGGCTACGACTGGCCCGAGGACGGCGCGCTCTCGCCGCAGTACGTCATCGAGCGGCTGGGCGCGATCGCCGGGCCGGACGCGATCTACGCCTCCGGTGTCGGCCAGCACCAGATGTGGGCCGCCCAGTTCATCAGGTACGAGAAGCCCGGCACCTGGCTCAACAGCGGCGGCCTCGGGACGATGGGGTACGCCGTGCCCGCAGCGATGGGCGCCAAGTACGGCTGCCCGGACACCACCGTGTGGGCGATCGACGGCGACGGCTGCTTCCAGATGACCAACCAGGAGCTGGCCACCTGTGCCATCGAGGGGATCCCGGTCAAGGTCGCCGTGATCAACAACGGCAACCTCGGCATGGTCCGCCAGTGGCAGACCCTCTTCTACGAGGGCCGCTACTCCAACACCAAGCTGCACCCGGTCGACGCCGAGGGCCGGCCCACGCCGGTGCGCATCCCCGACTTCGTGGCGCTGGCCGAGGCGCTGGGCTGCGTCGGCCTGCGTTGCGAGAGCAAGGACGACGTCGACGCCGTCATCGAGAAGGCGATGGCCATCGACGACGCCCCGGTGGTCATCGACTTCATCGTCGGTGCCGACGCCCAGGTGTGGCCGATGGTGGCCGCGGGCGCCAGCAACGACGACATCCTGGCCGCGCGGGACGTCCGCCCGGTCTTCGGCGACGGCCAGGTCTAGCAGAAGGACCCCCGTTCCCCCCACCCCTCGCTCCGCTCGGGGCGGGCCCCTGAACGGGGGCCGCCGCTGGTGACGATCCGTCGTAAGGGAGAGTTGGCATGAGCCGCCACACACTGTCGGTCCTGGTCGAGAACAAGTCCGGCGTCCTCGCGCGGGTCTCGGCGCTGTTCAGCCGGCGCGGCTTCAACATCGAGTCCCTCGCCGTCGGGCCGACCGAGAACCCGGGCCTGTCCCGGATGACGATCGTCGCGGACGCCGAGAGCCAGCCGCTGGAGCAGATCACCAAGCAGCTGAACAAGCTCGTCGAGGTCATCAAGATCGTCGAGCTGGAGGCCGAGGCCGCCGTCCAGCGCGAGCTGCTGCTGGTCAAGGTGCGCGCGCCGATGGCCGACCGCACGCAGGTGCTGCAGACCGCCGAGCTGTTCCGCGCCCGCGTGGTCGACGTCAACACCGACACCGTGACCCTGGAGGCGACCGGCACGCCGGACAAGCTCCAGGCCCTGCTCGCCGTCCTCGCCCCGCTGGGCATCAAGGAGATGGCGCAGTCGGGCACGGTCGCCCTGGGCCGGGGTCCGCGCTCGATGAGCGGCGCCGGTACCTTGCGCCCGGTCGAGCGCACCGCTTAGAAAAACCGATTGGCCCTCCTGCAGGGTCCCGCTGCGAGCGTGCGAGCAGTGGGGGGCAGGAGGGTCCTTACTCGAAGGGACGACCACCGCATGGCCGCCGAGATCTTCTACGACGACGACGCCGACCTGTCGATCATCCAGGGGCGCACCGTCGCCGTCATCGGCTACGGCAGCCAGGGCCACGCCCACGCGCTGTCGCTGCGCGACTCGGGCGTCGACGTCCGCGTCGGCCTGCCCGAGGGCAGCAAGAGCCGGCCCAAGGCCGAGGCCGAGGGCCTGCGGGTCGTGACCCCGGCCGAGGCCGCCGCCGAGGCCGACCTGATCATGATCCTCGTCCCGGACCACGTGCAGCGGAGGGTGTACGCCGAGTCGGTCGAGCCCAACCTGCAGGACGGCGACGCGCTGTTCTTCGCCCACGGCTTCAACATCCGGTTCGGCTACATCAAGCCCCCGGCCGGCGTCGACGTCGCCATGGTCGCCCCCAAGGGCCCCGGCCACCTGGTGCGCCGCGAGTTCGAGAACGGCAAGGGCGTGCCGGCGCTCGTCGCCGTCGAGCAGGACGCCAGCGGCCAGGCGCTGCAGCTGGCGCTGTCCTACGCCAAGGCCATCGGCGGCACCCGCGCCGGTGTCATCAGGACGACCTTCGCCGAGGAGACCGAGACCGACCTGTTCGGTGAGCAGGCCGTGCTCTGCGGTGGCGCCAGCGCGCTGATCACCGCCGGGTTCGAGACCCTCACCGAGGCCGGCTACCAGCCCGAGATCGCCTACTTCGAGTGCCTGCACGAGCTGAAGCTGATCGTCGACCTCATGTACGAGGGCGGCATCGCCAAGCAGCGCTGGTCGGTGTCCGACACCGCCGAGTACGGCGACTACACCTCCGGCCCGAAGATCATCGACCAGCACGTCAAGGACGCCATGAAGGACGTCCTGGCCCGGATCAAGGACGGCTCGTGGGCGGCGGAGTTCATCGCCGACCAGGACGCCGGTGCGCCGGACTTCAAGCGCCGCCGGGCCGAGGCCGAGGCGCACCCGATCGAGGAGACCGGGCGCAAGCTGCGCGGCCTGATGAGCTGGGTGTCGGCCTCCGACGACTACACCGGCACCGCCGCGCGGAGCTGAAGAAGGGCCACCCTTCCCCCCACGCCTCGCAGGCTCGGCGCGGGTCCCTGAAGGGTGGCCGCACCGTGCGTCACGAGGCCCCCGCTGCCGCTCGGCAGCGGGGGCCTCGTCGTCTCCGGCTCAGCGGCTGCGGGAGGCGGTGAACCACTCCCGGGACGGCGCCTGCAGCAGCAGGACGACGGGTCCCACGCCGAGCAGCACGACCGCGGCCGAGAAGGCGTCGAAGGACCCTCCGCCGGCGACCGAGATCGCGATGAGGACCACCGCGATCGCGGCTGCCGTCGCCGCGGCGATCAGCAGGACGCGGGGCGTCCGGCCGCGCAGCGCCAGCACGCTGCCGACCACGCAGGCCACGGCCAGGCCCAGGAACACCGCACCGAAGACGGCCAGCCACGGACCGATCGCGCTGTAGGTGAAGTACAGCAGGGCGGCCATCATCAGCAGGACCGCCTCGACGCAGCCGGCGACCGCCGCCATGAGGACGTGCGGCGGCCGCTGCGCGTCGGAGGCGCCGGGCCGGCCGGTCGAGGACACGGGGCGCCCCCGGCCCGACGTCAGCGGCCGCGCCGCGCGCGGTGCGCGGCGAAGTACTGCGCGGCCGGACGCAGGCACAGCAGCACGACGATCGCCAGCGCCGCGAGGAACAGCAGCAGGGAGAAGACGACCTCGCCGCCGCCGGCGCCGCCGGTCGACACGCCGGAGAGGACACCGACCAGGAACAGCGCGGTCACCGCCACGGCGATCGCCCCGCCGACCAGCAGCAGCACGCGGCTGCGACCGGTCAGCGCCCGCACCGCCCCCCAGATCACGAGCACGGTCCAGACCAGGGCGAGGACCCCCAGGACCACGAGCACGCCGGTGATCTGACCGGTGTCGACCCCGCCGGTGTCGACGTCCTGGAAGGCC
Organism: Geodermatophilus sp.; assembly: GCA_035474935.1. GTDB lineage: Bacteria > Actinomycetota > Actinomycetes > Mycobacteriales > Geodermatophilaceae > Geodermatophilus. The sequence continues at coordinate 10,693 of DATIMX010000257.1, forward strand.
GGGTCGCTGGCGACCAGGTCGTCGAACACCGTGCCGAACACCGCGCCGCCCAGGAGCAGGCCCAGGGACATGAGCACGCCGAAGGCGCCGAAGACGAAGCCGAGGACGGCGGCGACCACGACCGGCGTGGGCCGCGCGGGCACCGCCGTCTGCCCGTACTGGCCGTACTGGCCCTGCGGCGCGTACGGGCCGTAGCCGCCCGGCTGGCCGTACTGCTGCGGGTACCCCGGCTGCCCGTACTGCTGCGGGTACCCGGGCTGGCCGTGCGGCTGGCCCTGGCCGTAGGGGGAGGGCTGGTACTGCTGGCCCCCGTACGGCTGCCCGGACTGCTGGGGCGGCTGCCCGTACTGCTGCGGAGGCGTGTACCGGGGGTCCGTACCGGAGTCGTGCTCGTCGTCGTGGGTGCTCATGCTCTCCTCCGTCGGCGCCGGCGCCGGCGTCCGCCGACCGTCCCGGCCAGGATGTCCGCCCGTCCCCACCCCGGGCAAGCGACCCCCCTCCTCCGCGGGAGTGGTGCGGATCGTCACGAGGACGAGGCTGGTCGGCCGCAGGACGGCGTCGCTCCCTAGGCTGTCGTGCCGTGACCACGACTGCGCCGCCCGTCGTCCTGATCGCCGAAGAACTCGCTCCCAGCGTGCTGGAGGTGCTGGGGCGCGACGTCGAGATCCGTCACGTGGACGGCGCCGACCGTGCCGCGCTCCTGCCCGCGCTCGCCGACGCCGCCGCGGTGATGATCCGCAGCGCCACGCAGATCGACGCCGAGGCCCTGGCCGCCGCTCCCAAGCTGAAGGTGGTCGCGCGCGCCGGCATCGGCCTGGACAACGTCGACGTGGCCGCGGCGACCGAGCGCGGCGTCATGGTCGTCAACGCCCCGACCTCGAACATCGTCAGCGCGGCCGAGCACGCGGTGGCGCTGCTGCTGGCCGCCGCCCGGCACATCCCGGCCGCCGATGCGTCGCTGCGCGAGGGCACCTGGAAGCGCTCGAAGTTCACCGGCGTCGAGGTCACCGACAAGGTCGTCGGCGTGGTCGGCCTGGGCCGGATCGGCCAGCTGGTCGCCCAGCGGCTGGCCGCGTTCGACGTCACCCTGATCGCCTACGACCCCTACATCCAGCCGGGCCGCGCCGCGCAGCTCGGCGTCCGCATGGTCTCGCTGGAGGAGCTGCTCCGCGAGGCCGACTTCATCACCGTCCACCTGCCCAAGACGCCGGAGACCCTCGGCCTCATCGGTGCCACGGAGCTGGCCACCACCAAGCCCGGCGTGATCCTCGTCAACGCCGCCCGCGGCGGTCTGGTCGACGAGGAGGCCCTCGCCGACGCGCTGAAGTCGGGGCAGGTGCGGGCCGCCGGCATCGACGTGTACGCCACGGAGCCGTGCACCGACAGCCCGCTGTTCGGGCTGCCGAACACCGTCGTCACCCCGCACCTGGGCGCCTCGACGACGGAGGCGCAGGACAAGGCCGGCACCGCCGTGGCGCACTCGGTGCGGCTGGCGCTGCAGGGCGAGTTCGTGCCGGACGCGGTCAACGTCCAGGCCGGCGGGGTCGTCGCCGAGGACGTCCGCCCGGGCCTCCCGCTGGCCGAGAAGCTCGGCCGGGTGTTCACCGCCGTCGCCGGCGGGCTGGCCCAGTCGGTGACCGTCGAGGTCCGCGGCAAGATCGCCGAGTTCGACTACTCGGTGCTGCAGCTCGCCGTCCTCAAGGGCGTGTTCTCCGACGTGATCGAGGAGCAGGTCACCTACGTCAACGCCCCGCTGTTCGCCGAGCAGCGCGGTCTCGAGGTGGCGCTGACCAGCGAGCTGGAGAGCCCGGACTACCGCAACCTCATCAGCGTCCGCGGCGCGATGGCCGACGGCACCGAGGTGACCGTCTCCGGCACCCTCTTCGGCAAGAACCAGGTGCCCAAGCTGGTCGAGGTCAACGGCTTCGACATGGACCTGGACGCCTCGGGCTACCTGCTCTTCTTCATCTACACCGACCGGCCCGGCATCGTCGGCGCGGTCGGCGCGGCACTGGGGGAGGCCGGCATCAACATCGCCGGTGCGCAGGTCAGCCGGACCACCCGCGGCGGCGAGGCGCTCATGGCGGTGACCGTCGACAGCCCGGTCCCTGCCGAGCTGCTCGGTGACATCGCCGGCCGGATCGGCGCGCGCGAGGCCCGCTCCGCGGACCTCACCCCGCGCTGACCTAGGGTCAGCACCCATGCGCCTGGCAGTGATCCCCGGAGACGGCATCGGCCCGGAGGTGGTGGCCGAGGGCCTCAAGGTCCTCCGCGCGGTCGCCCCCGACGTCGAGAGCACCCCCTACGACCTCGGTGCGTCGCGCTGGCAGCGCACCGGCGAGCTGCTGCCGGACACGGTGCTCGACGAGCTCCGCCAGCACGACGGGATCCTGCTCGGTGCCATCGGTGACCCCAGCGTCCCGCCGGGGATCCTCGAGCGCGGGCTGCTGCTCCGGCTGCGCTTCGAGCTCGACCACCACGTCAACCTGCGCCCGGCCCGGCTGTTCGACGGCGTCCGCAGCCCGCTGGCCGGGCCCGGCGCCATCGACATGCTGTGCGTGCGCGAGGGCACCGAGGGGCCCTACGTGGGCAACGGCGGCGTCCTGCGCCGTGACACCCCCCACGAGGTGGCCACCGAGGTCAGCCTGAACACCGCGTTCGGTGTCCAGCGGGTCGTCCGCTACGCCTTCGAGCGGGCCGTCGCCCGGCCGCGCAAGCACCTGACGCTGATCCACAAGACCAACGTGCTCACCCACGCCGGGTCGCTGTGGTCGCGGACGGTCGAGGAGGTGTCCGCGGAGTTCCCCGAGGTCACCGTCGCCTACCAGCACGTCGACGCGGCCTCGATGTTCTTCGTGACCGACCCGGGCCGCTTCGACGTCATCGTCACCGACAACCTGTTCGGCGACATCGTCACCGACCTGGCCGCGGCCGTCACCGGTGGCATCGGGCTGGCCGCCAGCGGCAACCTCGACGCCTCGGGCACCAACCCCAGCATGTTCGAGCCGGTGCACGGCTCGGCGCCCGACATCGCCGGCACGGGCGTCGCCGACCCCACCGCCACGGTGCTGTCCGTCGGCCTGCTGCTCGAGCACCTCGGCCGCGCCGACCACGCCCGCAAGGTCAACGCCGCCGTCGCCTTCGACCTCTCCACCCGCGATCCGCAGGCCCCGGTGCGCACGCAGGAGGTCGGCGACCGGCTCGCGGCGCTCGCCGGCGGCTGAACGAGGACTCCCTGCCCCCCACCGCTCGCGGGCTCGCGGCGGGACCCTGCAGGGGGCCGTTCCAGTACGTCACCAGCTCGCGGCGAGCCTGCGGACGGGGCCGGGACGGGCAACGGTGAGCCCGGACCGCGGCGTCACTCGAAGTAACGCCGGGGCGTGTCGACGAGCATCTGCCGGATCTGCTCCTCGGTCACCCCGCGGTCGCGCAGCGCCGGCAGGACGTCCTTGCTGATGTGCGTGAAGTTCCAGTTCGGCTGGATCTGCTGGAACGCGGCCCGCGCCGCCGGGTCGGGGAAGTAGTCGATGAAGCAGCTGGCGTCGTGCGCCAGCACCATGCGGTCGGCGTAGCCCCGCTCGGCCAGCGCGACGATCGTGTCGACCCGGGCCTCCGTGGGGTTGTAGATGTCCAGCCCGAACCGGTCCATGCCCAGCAGGCAGCCGACGTCGGCCAACCCGGTCAGGTAGTCGAGGTCGTTGCTGTCGCCGGCGTGCCCGATGACGACCTTGGTGAGGTCCACGTCCTCCTCGCGGAAGACCTGCACGGCCAACCGACCCGCCTCGTTGTGCGAGGACGTGTGCACGGTGATCGGTGCCCCGGTCGCTCGGTGCGTGGCGGCGCAGGCGCGCAGGTTGCGCTCGACGCCAGGAGTGAGGCCCTTGGCCTCGACGACGCACTTGAGGAATGCGGCCTTGACCCCGGTGTCGGCGATGCCGTCGCGGACGTCCCGGGTGAAGTCGTCGACCATCGGGTCGGTCGGCAGGTCCAGGGCGAGGCCGGGGCCGCGGTGCTCGTACTGGTGCGGGATCTCGTCGTAGGTGTAGAGCCCGGTGGCCACGATGATGTGGACGTCCGTCCGCTCGGCGACCCGCTGCACCCGGGGGATGTAGCGACCCAGACCCCACACCGTCGGGTCGACGATGGTGTCGATGCCCAGTGACTTGAGCTCGTTCAGCTTGTCGACGGCGTCGGCAACGCGTTCGTCCTCGTCCCACCAGGCACCGACCCCGTAGTTCTGGACGTGCTCGGTCGACAGGACGAAGACGTGCTCGTGCATGAGGGTCGCGCCGAGGTCGGCGGTGTCGACGGGGCCCCGGATGGTCTCGACGGTGGGCACGGATCTCCTCGCGGGTGGTCGGGCGGGATGAGGGGACGTGGCGGGGCTCGGCGTCAGCGGACGGGCTGCCAGTCGCCCTGTTCCCGCAGCGGCGGCTTGAGCACCTTGCCTCCGGGGTTGCGGGGCAGCGGCTCGCTGCGGACGGACAGGTACTGCGGCACCTTGAAGTCGGCCAGCCGCTCGCGGGCGAACGCGACCAGGTCGTCCGGGTCGAGATCCCGACCTGGCAGGGGGACGACGACGGCGCCGACCTTCTCGCCCATCATCGGGTCGGCGACGCCGACGACCGCGACCTCGCCCACGGCGGGGTGCGCGGCCAGGGCGTTCTCCACCTCCACGCAGTACACGTTCTCGCCGCCGCGGTTGATCATGTCCTTCTTGCGGTCGACGACGTACACGAGGCCCTCGTCGTCGATGCGGGCGAGGTCGCCGCTGTGCAGCCAGCCGCCGACGAACGTCTCCGCCGTCTGCTCGGGCTTGCGCCAGTAGCCGGCGACGACGTTCGGTCCGCGGATCAGCAGCTCGCCGACACCGGTCTCCGGATCGGCGTCGGCGAGGTCGAGGTCGACCACCGGCGCCGGGAAGCCCACCGAGTCGGCGTGCTCGGCGGCGTACTCGTCGGGCAGATACGTGGACACCGACGACGTCTCGGTCAGCCCGAAGCCGTTGCCGACGCGTGCGGTCGGGAAGGCCTCCTTGATGCGGTGCACGAGGTCCGGTGCGATGGGCGCCCCGCCGTAGCTGAGCGCCCGCACCGACGAGGTGTCGACATCGGCGACGTCAGGTTGCTGCAGCGCCAGCCAGTAGATCGCCGGCACCGTCGTGAGCACGTCGACGCGCTCGTCGGCGATGGCGCGCAGGAAGGCGCGGACCTCGAAGACCGGCATGACCACCGCCCGCCCGGCGGTCGCCGTGACCACCAGCAGCTGGGAGTTGCAGCCGGTGACGTGGAACAGCGGCACCGAGACGAGCGTGGTCAGCTGCTGCCGGCGGTCGAGGGACAGGCAGCGCAGGCAGGTCTCGACGTTCGACAGGAAGTTCTCGTGGGTGGTCATCGCACCCTTGGGGAAGCCGGTGGTGCCACTGGTGTAGAAGATCGCGGCCAGGTCGGTGTGCCCCTGGTCGGTCACCTCCAGCGGTTCGCCGTCGGGCAGTGCGGAACCGGGCTCCACGACGTACGCGGCACCGGAGTCCTCGATGACGTAGCGCACCTCGGGATCGGCGAAGCGGGTGTTCACCGGGACGACGACCGCGCCGGCGAGCAGCGTGCCCCAGAACGCGTACACCCAGTCGTTGCCGTTGCCCAGACGGTTGGCGACCCGGTCGCCCGGCTGCACGCCCGCGGCCCGCAGCCCGCCGGCGACGCCCGCCGCGCGGTCCCACAGCTGCCGGTAGGTCACCCGCTGGCCGCCGAGCTCGGCCAGCGCCTCCGCATCGGGGTGCGCGTCGACCGCCGCGCGCAGCATCGTGGTCAGGTTCCGCGGCAGCCGGGTGTAGCGCCGGACGCCGTCGGGGCCGACCTCGGTACCGCTGCGGTCGAACGGGTAGGGCACCCGCGCCTCCCAGTGGGACGTCGTCCGCGACGTTGTGCTGGGCAGTGTGTCGGGGCTCACCCGAGCAGTCCACCCGGTGGGCACGGCACGGTGGGGCGCGTGGTCTACTGGACGCGATGCACCCCACCGGCACGATCATCATCGCCTAGCGCGCAGTCCCTCCCCGACTGCGCGCAGACCTCCCGTTCCCGGGGGGTCTTTTTGCTTTCCGGGCACGCCCGGCCGACCATCCGACCCAGGAGCTCTCGTGGCCACCGACCTCGACTTCCACGTCTTCGACACCACGCTGCGCGACGGCGCCCAGCGCGAGGGCGTGAGCTACTCCGTCGCCGACAAGCTGGCCGTCGCCCGGCTGCTCGACGAGATCGGCGTCGGCTTCATCGAGGGTGGCTGGCCGGGCGCGCTGCCCAAGGACACCGAGTTCTTCGCTCGCGCCCGCACCGAGCTCAAGCTGCGGCACGCCCAGCTGGTGGCGTTCGGCTCCACCCGCAAGGCCGGCGTCCGCGTCGAGGACGACGCCCAGGTGCGCGCGCTGCTCGACGCCGGGACGCCGGTGGTCTGCCTGGTCGCCAAGTCCGACGTCCGGCACGTGCGCGAGGCGCTGCGGACGACGCTCGAGGAGAACCTGGCCATGGTGCGCGACACCGTGGAGTTCCTCGTCGCCCAGGGCCGGCGGGTGTTCGTCGACTGCGAGCACTTCTTCGACGGGTACGCCGCCGACCCCGACTACGGCGTCGAGGTGCTGCGGACGGCGTTCGCGGCCGGCGCCGAGGTCGGGGTCATGTGCGACACGAACGGCGGGATGCTGCCGATGGGCGTGGGCCGGGTCGTCGCCGACGTCCGCGCGCGGGTCGAGGGCCGTCTGGGCATCCACTGCCAGGACGACACCGGCTGCGCCGTCGCCAACAGCCTGGCCGCCGTCGAGGCCGGCGTCACCCACGTGCAGGGCACGGCGAACGGCTACGGCGAGCGCGCCGGCAACGCCGACACCTTCGCGCTGATCGCCAACCTGGTCACCAAGATGGGCCTGCCGGTCGTCCCGGAGGGCTGCCTGACCGAGCTGCAGCGGGTCAGCCACGCCATCGCCGAGCTGGCCAACATCGCCCCCGACGAGCACCAGCCCTACGTCGGCGCCTCGGCGTTCGCGCACAAGGCCGGCCTGCACGCCAGTGCGATCAAGGTCAGCCCCGAGCTGTACAACCACCTCGACCCCGAGGTCGTGGGCAACGACATGCGCATCCTGGTCACCGAGATGGCCGGCCGGGCGTCGGTGGAGCTCAAGGGCCGCGAGCTCGGCGTCGACCTCGACGGGCACACCGACGTCATCGGCCGGGTCGTCGACCGGGTCAAGGTGCTCGAGGCCGGCGGCTGGTCGTTCGAGGCCGCCGACGCCTCCTTCGAGCTGCTGCTGCGCGCCGAGCTCCCCGAGGCACCGCCGCCGCTGTTCGAGCTGGAGAGCTACCGGACCTCCGTCGAGCACTGGGGCAACGGCCAGGTCATGAGCGAGGCCACGGTGAAGGTGCACGTCGACGGGCAGCGGGTCATCAGCACCGGCGAGGGCAACGGCCCGGTCAACGCGTTGGACAACGCGCTGCGCCAGGCGCTGGTCAGCCGGTACCCGCAGCTGGCCGACGTCTCGCTGGCCGACTACAAGGTCCGCATCCTGGGCTGGAAGGGCGGCACCGGCGCCACGACCCGGGTGCTCATCGACAGCACCGACGGGGTGGGGGAGTGGACCACCGTCGGCGTCCACGACAACATCGTCGAGGCCTCCTGGCACGCCCTGGTCGATGCCCTGACCTACGCCGTCCGCCACCGCTGATCGATCCGCCACGCGATGTGCGTCTGTGGCGCGTTCCAGGCGGGCAACGCGCCACGGACGCACAGCACCGTCAGCAGTGGGCGTACTCGTCGAGGCGCCACCACATCGCCAGCGCCATGGCGGGCAGCATCAGCACGTGCCCGGCGGTGAAGAGGGTCCCGCCGGAGATCGCGCCGACC
>DATIMX010000258.1:0-4414 GCA_035474935.1 Geodermatophilus sp.
CTGCAGCACGGTCACCGGCATCCGCAGCCGGTTCCCGGCGTCGCGGTCGGCGCGGTCGTGCTCGACGTCGACCGTGGCCGATGCGCGGTAGTCGGCCACGATCGAGGGGACGGCGTCGCGGCAGGCGGCCAGGTAGGCGGCGCGGACGTCGGCGGGCAGGGCGTCGGGGTCGTGGGCCCAGGCGTCGAGGAAGGACCCGAAGAACGCGTCGGCGGCGCCGGCGATCAGCTGCTCGGGCAGGCCGGGCGGCTGAGCCATGAGGTACAGGTGCCAGGCGACGGCGGCCGACAGGCCGTGCAGCACCTCCCAGGTGTCCAGGTTCGGCAGGATGTCCAGTGCGGCCAGGTGCGTGACGACGTCGGGGTGATCCAGGCCCGCGCGGACGGCGACCAGGGCACCACGGTCGTGGCCGGCCAGCGCGAAGCGCTCGTGGCCCAGCGCCCGGGCGACGGCGACGACGTCGGCGGCCATGGTCCGCTTGGCGTACGCCTGGCCGTCGTCGGCCGGCTTGTCGCTGCCGCCGTAGCCCCGCAGGTCGGGGCAGATGACGGTGTGGTCTGCGGCCAGGTCGGTGGCCACGTGCCGCCACATCAGATGGGTCTGCGGAAAGCCGTGCAGCAGGACGACGGGGCTGCCGGTGCCGCCGACGGCGACGTCCAGCGAGACGCCGCCGGTCGCGGGAACGCGCTGGCGGGTGAAGCCGGGGATCCGGGGTGCCACGAGAACTCCTCCTGCGGGGTCGGTTGCGACCACCGTCCCCGTGGTCGATCAGCACCCGATCAGCGCCGACCGAGCGCCTGCGCGGCCCGCACTAGCGTGGTGGCCGTGCCGGCGGTCGAGTTCTCGGTGCTGGGCCCGGTGGCCGCCACCGACCCGCACGGCCCGCTCGACCTGCGCGGCCCCCGGCACCGCGCCGTCCTGGCCCGGCTGCTCGTGGCACGGGGCCGGGCGGTCCCGCTGCGGCGCCTGGTCGACGACCTCTGGGACCGGCCGCCCGAGGGCGCCGCCGGCGCGGTGCAGACCTTCGTGGGTGCGCTGCGGAAGGCGCTCGAGCCCGACCGGCCGCCGCGGTCACCGGCCCGGCTGCTGGTCACCGTCGCCGGCGGCTACGCGCTGCGCACCCCGCCCGGGACGGTCGACGCCGACCGGTTCGAGACGGCGGTCGAGCAGGCCGGGGCGCTGCTGCGGTCGGGGCGGCCCGAGCAGGCCCGGCGCCTGCTGGACGAGGCGCTGCTGCTGTGGCAGGGCCCGGCCTACGCGGAGTACGCGGAGGAGGCCTGGGTCCGGCCGGAGGCGACGCGGCTGGAGGAGCTGCGGCTGCTCGGGCTGCACCGCCGGGCGGAGGCGACGCTGGCGGCCGGGCGCGCCGCCGACGCCGTCCCCGAGCTCGAGTCACTGGTGGCTGCGGCCCCGCTGCGGGAGGAGAGCTGGCGGCTGCTCGTCCTGGCGCTGTACCGGGCGGGGCGGCAGGGCGACGCGCTGGCCGCGCTCCGGCGCGCGCGGGCGGTCCTGGCCGAGCATCTGGGTGTCGACCCGGGACCGGCCCTGCGGCAGCTGGAGGCCGACGTCCTCGCCCAGGCGCCCGCGCTCGCCGTGCCGCCGGCACCGGCGGACGCCGTCGCCGGGCGCCCGCCGCGGGAGGTGTTCGTGGGCCGCGGTCCCGAGCTGGCCGCCCTGGCGGCGGCCGCGGCCGAGGCGGCTGCGGCCGGCCCCCGGCTGGTGCTGCTGTCGGGCGTCGCCGGGGCGGGCAAGACCGCGCTCGCCGGAGTGCTGGCCGAGCGGTTGCGGTCCGCGGGCTGGGACGTCGCCTGGGGCGCGAGCCCCGAGGTCCCCGGCGCGCCGGCCGCCTGGCCGTGGGCGCAGATGAGCGCGCAGCTGGGCGGCGGCTCCCCGGACGACGGCGGCAGCACCCCGGCCGACCCGCTCACCGCCCGCTTCCTCCGGCACCGCGCGATCGCCACGGCCCTGGCCGCCCGCGCCGTCGACCGGCCGCTGCTGCTCGTCTTCGACGACCTGCAGTGGGCCGACGAGGACACCCTCGCCCTGGTCGCGACGCTCGCCGGCGACCGGGCGCTCGGGGGGGTCTGCGTCGTCGGCACGTTCCGCTCCACCGACGTGACCGCGCTGCTCGGCGAGACACTCGGCAGGCTGGCCCGCAGCGGGCCGGCGCGCGTCTACCTCGGTGGGCTGAGCGAGCCGGAGGTCGGGGAGCTGGCCGAGGCGCTGACCGGCAGCGCTCCGGACCCCGGCCGGCGCCGGCTGCTGCACGCCCGCAGCGGCGGCAACCCCTTCTTCGCCGGCGAGCTGGTGCGGCTGTGGGAATCCGAGGGCGACGCCGCCCCGGACGCCGTCCCAGCAGGCGTGCGGGACGTCGTCCGGTCCCGGCTGACGCGTCTGCCCGAGCGAGCCCGGACGGTGCTGCGGGCGGCCGCCGTGCAGGGCACCGACGTCGACCTCGACGTGCTGGTCCGCCTGGTCGGGGACGAGGAGGCCGTGCTGGACGGCGTGGAGGCCGCGCTGCTGGCCGGCTTCCTCGCCGAGGACGGGAGCGGCCGGCTGCGGTTCGCCCACGCGCTGGTGCAGGAGGCGCTCTACGACGGGATCCCGCGCTCGCGGCGCTGCCGGTGGCACGCCGACGCCGCCGGGATCCTGCGCGAGGTCCGGCCGGCGGACGTCGAGGCGCTGGCGCACCACCTGCTGAGGGCGGAGGACCAGGTGCCCGCCGCGGACGTCGTCCCCGTGGTCTGCGCCGCGGCCCGGTCCGCGGAACGGCGCTCGGCCCCGCACCGCGCGGCCGACCTGTGGCAGGCGGCGGCGGACGCGCTCGAGCGCCTCCCCGGCGTCGACGACCGGCTGTCCCTGGAGGTCCGGACGGGGCTGATCCGGGCGCTGGCGGTCACCGGCGGGCTGGCCGACGCCCGGCGGTTGCGCGCCGAGGCGGTCACGGTCGCCGAGCGCCTCGGCGACCCGCGGATGACCGCCGCCGTCCTCGGCGCCTCCGACGTCCCGGCGATCTGGACGACCCCGGACGACGAGGCGCTGTCCACCCGCCTGACCGAGGTGGCGGAGCGGACGCTGGCCGCGCTGCCCGCCGACGCCCTCGGCGAGCGGGCGCGGCTGCTGGTCACCATCGCGATGCAGCGCCGCGCCGACGAGGGTCCGCGCGGCGGGGAGGCCGCGTGGGAGGCCGAGCGGATCGCCCGCGCGCTCGGTGACCCGGCGCTGCTGGCCGCCGCGCTGAACGGCCGCTTCCTGCAGAGCTTCGCCCGCGCCGGGCTGGCGCCCGAGCGCGCCCACATCGGCGAGGAGCTCCTTGCGCTGTCAGCGGGCGACCCCGCGCTGGCCACCACGGAGGTCCTCGGGCACCTGGTCCTGCTGCAGGCCCGCTCGGCGCTGGCCGACCTGGCGGCGGCCGACCGGCACGCGGCAGCGGCCGACGCGGTCGCCGAGCGGCACGGTCTGCCGGTCGTGGGCGTGTTCACCGCCTGGTACGCCGCGCTGCGGGCGGCCCTGGCCGGCCGGCGGGACGAGGCGCGCGTGGCCTACCGTGCCGCGGCCGCGCGGCTGATGGGCACCGGCATGTCGGGGCTGGAACCCGGGCTGCTGCCCCTAGCGCTGCTCACCGTGGACCTGCCCGACCTGGACGTCGGCGCCGACGGGGGGCCCTACGAGCCGTGGGTGCGTCCGCTGGCCCACCTGGCGCGCGGGGGCGTGGCCGGCGCCCGCGCGGCGCTGCGGGCGGCGCCGGACTCCCCGCGGGACCTGCTGTTCGAGCTGCGCACCTGCCTGCTCGCGACGGCGGCCGTGCGGCTCGGCGAGCGGGAGCGGGCGGAGCGCCTGTACGCGCAGCTGCTCCCGGCCGTCGACGAGCTGGCCGGCGCCGGCAGCGGGCTGGTCTCCCTGGGGCCGGTCGCCGGGTACCTGGCCGACCTCGCGGCCCTCCTGGGGCACGCCGACCGGGCCGCCGCCCATCGGCGCCGGGCGGCCGAGATCACCGGACTGCTCCGTCCTCGACCGGCCGACGGGTGACCGGTACCGAGCGCGGTGAGCAGCGCGAGCTCCTGGGCGTCCTCGGTGCCGGGTCCGGCGGTGTGGACCACGACCCGCAGATCGCTGCCCGCGACGCGCAAGACGCTGGCGACGGCGTTGACGTCCGGGCAGGCCGCCGACAGCCCCCAGTTCACCACCGTGCTCGGGCGGATCCGGGTGCCGCGCCGGTCCGGTCCGGGACGGCCACGCACTCGACCGACGCGGGTGCCGGGCGACAAGGCCTACTCGGCCCGCGCCAACCGGGCCTACCTGCGCCGGCGCGGCATCCCGGCGACCATTCCGGTCAAGGTCGACCAGCAGGCCGATCGGCGGAAGAAGGCTCCGCCGGTGGACGACCGCCAACGTTCGACCCGACCGCTACCGG
>DATIMX010000259.1:0-10292 GCA_035474935.1 Geodermatophilus sp.
GACGTCACCGAGTGGCTCGGTGACTCCCAGTTCGCCTACATCCCCTACGAGGCGCCGGAGGCGGTCACCGCTCAGCTGCGCGACCTGTCGCGAGAGCTGGACGCCGAGGAGCTGCGCACCCAGGCGATCGTGTCGATCGACACCACCAGCCGGATCCGTGAGGGCAGGGAAGCGGAGTTCTGGCTCGACAGCCGCAAGGTGCACGTGTTCGACCCCGGGAGCGGGGAGAACCTGACCCGCGACGCCGAGGCCGGTGCGGAGCTGACCCGGATGGCGACGCAGGACCGGGTCGAGCAGGTCGACGAGGCCCGGGGTGGCGCCAGCGCGGTCGGCGCTGCCTGAAAGACAGAGGACCACCCTTCCCCCCACGCCTCGCAGGCTCGGCGCGGGACCCTGAAGGGTGGCCGGGGAGGTCCTTGCTCAGTCGTCCTGCTGGGCGGCGGCGCGGCGCTCGGCTCCGGTCTCCTCCGCGTAGCCGACGTCCTGACCGGCCACCCGCCCGACGAACTCGGCGGACTCGCCGGTGCCCGTGGTGCCCGACGCGTCGGGCTCGCCGCTCTCGCCGCCGCCGGTCGCCCGGGTCAACGCCTGCGCGTCGTCGCGGTCGACGTCGTCCTCACCGGGCCGGGGATCGGGGTCCATCGTGGTCCTCCCATCGACGTGTGCACTCCGCACGGGCCTGTCGTACCCGCGTGGCCGCGGCCACAGACCACCGGCCACCCCCGTCCCGGGCGTCACAGGCGAGCTGGCCGGTTGGCGGGATCTGCCAGCGCCGCCTCACCAGTTCGTGGGATGTGCTGCACAACCTCGGCCCGAGTTCCGCCGATGGTGGCGGCATGGCACGCCGCCTCTCCCTCGCGAGGACCCAGACCCAGCGTCGGGTCGCCCCCGCAGCCGCGCCTGCCCCCTGGTGGCGGGACGCGGTCGTCTACCAGGTCTACCTGCGCTCGTTCGCCGACAGTGATGGCGACGGCATCGGCGACCTGCGCGGGCTGCGGCAGCGGCTGCCCTACCTGTCCTGGCTCGGCGTGGACGCCGTCTGGATCAACCCGCACTACCCCTCGGGCGGCGCGGACGGCGGCTACGACGTCGTCGACTACCGGGCGGTGGACCCTGACTACGGCGACGTGTCCGACCTCGAGGCCCTCGTGGACGACGCCCGCCGGCTCGGCCTGAAGGTCGTCCTCGACGTCGTCCCCAACCACACCTCCGACCAGCACCCGTGGTTCCAGGCGGCGCTGGCCGACCCGGACTCCCCCGAGGCCGCGCGCTACCACTTCGCCCCGCCGTCGGAGGAGCCGCCGAACAACTGGCAGTCGCTGTTCGGCGGGCCGGCCTGGTCGCGCACCCCGGACGGCCGCTGGTACCTGCACCTGTTCGCCCCCGAGCAGCCCGACCTCAACTGGCGCGACCCGGCCGTGGCCGAGGACTTCGAGCGCACGCTGCGCTTCTGGCTGGACCGCGGCGTGAGCGGCTTCCGGGTCGACGTCGCCTACGGCCTGTACAAGGACGCCGGTCTGCGGGACAACCCGGGCGCCTACTCCCCCACGCTGTTCGGCCACGGCCCGGAGCAGGCGATGACCTGGAACCAGCCCGAGGTGCACGACGTGTGGCGCCGCTGGCGGTCGATCTGCGACGAGTACCCCGAGACCATGCTGGTCGGCGAGGTCTGCCTGGCCGACCTCGAGCAGGTCGCGCTGTACTCCCGGCCCAACGAGCTGCACCAGTCGCTGTCGTTCCGGATGCTGAAGTCGCCGTGGGCCGTCGCGCCGTTCGCCGAGGCGATCGCCAGCGCCCTGGACGCCTACGGGCAGGTCGGCGCGCCGGTGTCGTGGGTCCTGGGCAACCACGACAAGGAGCGGCAGGTCACCCGCTTCGGCGGCGATGAGGTCGGCACCGCCCGGGCCCGCGCGGCGGCGCTGCTGACGCTGGCGCTGCCGGGTTCGGCCTACCTCTACGCCGGTGACGAGCTGGGCCTGCCGCAGGCGCACGTGCCCGACGAGGCCAAGCAGGATCCGATCTTCCACCGCAGCGGCGGCGCCCGCGCCGGCCGCGACGGCTGCCGCGTGCCCATGCCGTGGAACCCCACCGACGGCGTCGGCTTCTCCCCCGAGGGCGCGGCCGAGCCGTGGCTGCCGATCCCCGCCGACTGGGGCCGCTACGCGGTCTCGGTGCAGACCGGTCAGGGCGGCTCGACGCTGACCCTGCACCGGCGCGCGCTGGCGCTGCGCAAGGCGCACCCGGCGTTCGCCTCCGGCTCGGCGACGGTGACCACCCGCGACGACGTGCTGACCATCCGCTCGGTCGGCGGCGGTGAGGCGGTGCGCTGCATGGTCAACATGGGCAGCGAGACGGTGCTCGCCGGCTGCCCCGGCCAGGTGCTGCTCGCGTCCACCGCGGCGGTCCGGCGCTCCGGCGGCACGGTCGCGCTCCCGCCCGACAGCGCCGTCTGGGTGCTCGAGGACTGATCAAGGACCCCCTCCTGCCCACCCCTCGCAGGCTCGGGACGGGGCCCGGCAGGGGGCCGTCCCAGCACGTCACCAGGCTCGCGGCGGGGCCCGGGAGGGGGCCGTCAGTCCTCCTGGTGGACGGTCCGGGTGACGTGGCCGAGGCCCACCGGGCGCTCGCCGGCCAGGTGCAGCGCCTCGACCGCAGCGACGTCGTCCAGCCCGTTCCGTCCGGTCAGCTCGAAGAGCTCGACCTGCTCCTCGATCCACCGCTGGTGGCCGTTCCAGGCGGTCAGCGGAGTGGTCCCGAGCACGGCCCCGATCCGCTCCCACGAGGCGCCGGCGCGCCGCGCGGCGTGGATGCCCCGGTGCTGCGCGTCGTAGGCCCGCCGGGCGACGCCGACGCCGAGGTCCAGCAGCTCCAGGGACTCCTCCAGGTCCAGCGGTTCGACCTGCCCGCGCAGGTGGTCGGTCCAGGAGTACGAGGGCCCGACCTCGGGACGCTGCACCGCCGCCGCGCTGTCCCGCCGGCTCAGGAAGTCCAGCCGGGTCACCGCCGTGACGATCGGGATCTCGGCCCCGAGGAGTGCATGCCAGCCCGTCATGGCGACCGAGGATCGACGACCTGGGCGCCGGGACCCCTCGCGCACCCGCGTGTCGCCGGCGGCGGTGCAGACACGCGGCCCGGTGTCACGCTCCCCACCGGGACGGTCACCGAGCAGCAGGGACGGCGGTGGTGCCAGCCTGGAGCACGGGCACCTCGGGTCCGGTGACGGGCGCATGGCGTCGCCCCTCGCCGGACCGTGCCGTCCGGGTGCGCGAGGCCCGGAGAAGCACCCCCCACCCCCCACCACTCGGCAGCTCGCGGCGGGCCCTGCACGGGGGCCTGACAACTCACCGCCGGCGGACGTGACGGGGCGTTGACGGCGGTCTGCAACCGTGACCGCCTGGGTCGTCCACCCACCCGGGAGGAACCATGGGCGAGCTCCTGCTCTGCGGCGCGACCGGCGACCTGGGCGGCCGGATCGCCGCCCGGCTGGTCGAGCGCCGCATCCCGTTCCGTGCGCTGGTCCGGCCGCGCAGCGACGCCGCCGCCCTGCGGTCGTCCGGCGTCGAGGTCAGCGTCGGCGACCTCACCGACCCGGCCGGTCTCGATCGGGCGCTGGACGGGGTGCGGACGGTCGTCACCACCGCCAACGGCATGGGACGCAACCTGGCGGGGGCGAGGGACGTCTCCATCGAGCGGGTCGACCGCGACGGGAACGCCGCACTGGTCCGGGCCGCCGAGGCGGCCGGCGTCGAGCGGTTCGTGTTCGTCTCCTCGCAGGGCCTGACCGACGCGATGGTGGACCTGGTGCCCCTCCTGGCCGCGAAGCGGGCCACCGAGCGACTGCTGCAGGCCTCGTCCGTGCGGTCGGTGCTGGTCCGGCCGGCCGCGTTCCAGGAGACGTGGCTGGGACCGGAGTCCGGCATCCGGCCGGAGAAGCGGCTGGCCGTGATCTACGGTCGCGGCCGCACGCCGGTGCCCTACGTCGCCGAGGACGACGTCGCCGAGGCCTGCGTGCGGCTGGCGACGATGGACGACCCGCCCGAGGCGCTGGACCTCGGTGGACCGGAGGCGCTGACCCGGCACGAGGTCGTCGACGCCTTCGAGCGCGAGCTCGGCGTGCGCATGCGCCGGGTCGCCGTCCCCCGCCGGGTGCTCGCCTGCGGCGCCCGCGCCCTGCGCCGGCGCCGGCCGGAGCTCGCCTCGGCCCTGGGCTTCGCGCTGTACAGGGACGTGGGCGAGGAGGGGGGCGTGGAGGGGATGCGGGCGCTCGGCATCGAGCCGCGCCCCGCATCGGCCCACGTCGCCGCCCTGGCGAGGGAGGCCATCCGCACCTGACCCCGCTCAGCCCTCCGTGCCGGTGGCGGCGGGGAGCTGGTCGGCGAACCTGCGCCGTGCGTCCTCCAGCGCCTCGACGGCCTTCCCCCGGCGTTCCCAGCCGCGGGTCTCGGCCGACTTGTCGGGTGCCAGGGCCTCGTAGATCTCGAAGAAGTGCCAGATCTCGGCGATCTGGTGCATCGGCACGTCCTCGAGCTCCTGCAGGTGGAGCTGCCGCGGGTCGGTCGCGGGGACGCACAGCAGCTTGGCGTCCGGGCCCCGTTTGTCGTGCACCCAGAACACGGCGATGACCCGGGCGCGGACGAGGCAGCCGGGGAAGGTGGGCTCGGTGAGGAGCAGGAGGGCGTCGATGGGGTCGCCGTCCTCGGCCAGCGTCTCGGGGACGAACCCGTAGTCGCCCGGATAGCCGGTCGCGGTGAAGAGCATCCGGTCCAGTCGGATCCGGCCGAGCTGTTGGTCGTACTCGTACTTGTTCCGGGATCCCTTGGGGATCTCGACGATCACGTCGACTTCCACGGACGCCCCCTCCTCGGTCGGCCCCGGCGCCGAGGGTGGCCGCGCGGCGACGGTCTGTCGTCCCCGGCTGGGTCCGTCATGGCCAGGCGACCCTGGCGCGGCGCCGGTCTCGCGTCAACCCGGGCGCCGCGCGGTGGGGACGGGCCGCCTCAGTCGCCGGTCACCGCATCGGTGGGGGTGCGCAGCCGGACGGCGTCCAGGCCGACCAGGGTCCCCAGCTCGTCGGCGACCATGACGATGTCGGTGATCCGCCCGTCGGCCACGGTGAGGACGTCGATCACCCGCAGCCAGCACTCCCGCCCGGTGGCCGGTACCGGACCGGCGGACGTCGTCCAGGTGCCGACGTGACGGCCGCCCATCCGGAACGCGACGGCGACCCGGTCCCCCTCCTCGACGACCGACAGCACCTCGCGCCGCACCGGGTCGAACGTGTGCTGCACCGCCCTGGCCCGGGCCACCATGTCCACCACGCCGATCGGCGCGCCGTTGACCGTCACCGGGTCGGCGTACAACTCGCGGAAGGCGCCGGCCGCGGCGGCGTCGTCCACCGGCAGGGGGTCCGACCACAGGCGCAGCAGCCGCTCGACGTCGAAGGTCACCCGTCCAGGCTGGTGGGCACGGGCCGAGCGGGCCAGGGGCCGACGTCCCGCCGCCGGGCCGGTGCGGTGTACAAGGGGGGAGGCACCGACGCCGACGAGGGAGCGCTGATGACGCTGGCATCAGACGTGGCGACCGACCTGACGGAGGCGCTGCGCCGCGCGGGGGTCGGCGACGTCGACGACTCCGGCCTGGCCCGGGCGCTGTACTCCTCCGACGGCTCGCTGTACCGGGTGCTGCCCCGCGCGGTGGTGCGCCCGCGGCACCCCGACGAGATCGAGGCGACCCTCGCCGTGTGCCGCGAGCTCGGCGTGCCGTTCACCGCCCGGGGCGCGGGCACCTCCATCGCCGGCAACGCGGTCGGCCCCGGCGTCGTCCTCGACACCAGCCGGTACCTGTCCCGCGTGCACGGCATCGACCGGGAGGCCCGGACGGCGACCGTCGACCCCGGCGTGGTGCAGGCCGCACTGCAGACCGCGGCCCGGCCGCACGGGCTGCGGTTCGGCCCCGACCCGAGCACGCACAACCGCTGCACGATCGGCGGGATGATCGGCAACAACGCCTGCGGGTCGCGGGCCCTGGGCTACGGCCGGACGTCGGACAACGTGGTCGGCCTCGACGTCGTCACCGGCGCCGGCGAGCGGCTGCGGCTGGGGCCGGACGGCGCGGCGAGCGGCGCGGTGCTCGACGAGCTCCGCACGCTCGAGGACGGCGAGCTGGCCGCGATCCGCACGGAGCTCGGCCGCTTCGGCCGGCAGGTGTCGGGCTACTCGCTGGAGCACCTGCTGCCCGAGCGCGGCTTCGACGTCGCCCGCGCGCTCGTGGGCAGCGAGGGCACGCTCGCGGTGGTGCTCGGCGCGACCGTGCGGCTGGTCACCGACGCCCCGTTCCGCGGCCTGGTCGTGCTCGGCTACCCGTCGATGGCCGACGCCGCCGACGCCACCCCCGGGCTGCTGCCGCACGAGCCGACCGCCGTGGAGGGCCTCGACCAGCGGATCGTGCAGCGGCTGCGCGACGTCCCCGCGGCCGTCGTCCCGGACCTCCCGCGCGGCGACGGCTGGCTGATCGTCGAGCTGACCGGCGACAGCGTCGCCGAGGTCGAGGCCAAGGCGACGGGCGTGC
The DNA here is from genome assembly GCA_035474935.1 of Geodermatophilus sp. GTDB lineage: Bacteria > Actinomycetota > Actinomycetes > Mycobacteriales > Geodermatophilaceae > Geodermatophilus. The sequence goes on from DATIMX010000259.1 coordinate 6,568, forward strand.
TGGCCGACGCCGGCGCGCTGGACTCGATGGTGGTCACCGACGTCGCGGAGGCCGCCGCGATCTGGCGGATCCGAGAGGACGGCGCCGGCCTGGCCGCCCGCACCTCCGACGGCCGGCCGGCGCACGCCGGCTGGGAGGACGCCGCCGTCCCGGTCGAGCAGCTGGGCGCCTACCTGCGCGAGTTCGAGGCGCTGCTGGACCGGCACGAGCTGCAGGGCGTCCCGTACGGCCACTTCGGCGACGGCTGCGTGCACGTGCGGATCGACTTCCCGCTCGGCAAGGGCGCCGACCGCGGCCGCGAGGCCTACCGGGCCTTCGTGACCGACGCCGCGACGCTCGTGGCCCGCTACGGCGGCTCGGTGTCCGGCGAGCACGGGGACGGCCGCGCGCGCAGCGAGCTGCTGTCGTCGATGTACTCGCCGCACGTGCTCGGCCTGTTCGAGCGGGTGAAGGGCCTGTTCGACCCCGCCGACGTGCTCAATCCCGGCGTCCTGGTGCGCCCGGCGCGGGTCGAGGACGACATCCGCGTCGCCGCCGCGCCCCGGCACACCAGGGGGCTCGCCCTGGCCTACCGCCACGACGGCGGCGACTTCTCCGCCGCGGTGCACCGCTGCACCGGCGTCGGCAAGTGCCGGGCCGACCTGCAGGCCAGCGGCGGGGTGATGTGCCCGTCGTGGCCGGCGACACGCGAGGAGAAGGACACCACCCGCGGCCGGGCGCGCGTGCTGCAGGAGATGCTCGCCCCCGGCGGGCCGGTGCGGGACTGGCGCTCGCCGGAGGTGCACCAGGCCCTCGACCTGTGCCTGTCGTGCAAGGGCTGCTCACGGGACTGCCCGACCGGCGTGGACATGGCCTCCTACAAGGCCGAGGTGCTGCACCAGAGCTACCGCCGCCGGCTGCGTCCGCGCGCGCACTACACGCTGGGCTGGCTGCCGCGCTGGGCCGACGTCGCCGCCCGCGCGCCCCGGCTGGCCAACGCGGTCACGAGGTCGCGTCTCGGCGGCCGGCTGGCCAAGTGGGGCGCCGGTGTCGACCAGCGCCGCTCGCTGCCGGCGTTCGCCGACCGCACCTTCCGGCAGCAGTGGCACTCCCGCCCTCCGCAGCGGCCGGCTCCGGCCGGCGACGGGCGTGGGGCGGGTGGGCGAGCAGTCGCCCTGTGGGTGGACTCGTTCACCGACCACTTCGCCCCCGAGGTCGCGCTCGCCACGGCGGCGGTGCTCGAGGACGCCGGCTACCAGGTGCAGGTGCCACCGGCCGAGGCGTGCTGCGGGCTGACCTGGATCACCACCGGCCAGCTGGACGCCGCCCGCCGCACCCTGGGCCGCACCGTCGAGCTGCTCGCCCCGCTCGTGGACGACGGCATCCCGGTGGTCGGCGTGGAGCCCTCGTGCACCGCGGTGCTGCGGCACGAGGCCCTGGAGCTGGTCGGCGGCCCGGCAGCCGAGCGGGTCGCCGCGGGCACCCGCACGCTGGCCGAGCTGCTGCGCGAGACGCCGGGCTGGACACCGCCGTCCCTGGCCGGGGTGGAGGTCGTCGCCCAGCCGCACTGCCACCACCACGCCGTCCTCGGGTGGGCCACCGACGAGCGGCTGCTGCGCGAGGCCGGTGCCACGGTGACCCGGGTCGGCGGCTGCTGCGGGCTGGCCGGCAACTGGGGCGTCGAGCGCGGCCACCACGAGGTGTCGGTGGCGATCGCCGAGCACCAGCTGCTGCCCGCCGTCCGGGCTGCGGGGCCGGACGCGGTCGTCCTCGCCGACGGGTTCTCCTGCCGAACCCAGCTCGACCAGCTCGCCGGCCGCGAGGGCCTGCACCTGGCCCAGCTCCTGGCCCGGGCCACCGGCGCCTGACGTGGCCGGGTTCGACGACCTGACCGTCACGGAGCTGCGGCGCCGCGGCGGCCTCAAGTGGTCGCTGTTCCCCGAGGCGATCGGGTCGTTCGTCGCGGAGATGGACTTCGGCACCGCGCCGGCGGTCACCGAGGCGCTGCACGCGGCCGTGGACACCCCGGTCTTCGGCTACCTGCCGCCGGCGCTGCTGCAGGGCATGTCGGAGGCGTACGCGGCGTGGTCGGCCGACCGGTACGGCTGGACGGTGCCGCCGGAGCGGGTGCGCCCGGTGGCCGACGTCCTGGCCGGGCTGGCCGCGGCGATCGAGCATTTCTCCCGCCCGGGCAGCCCGGTCGTGCTGCCCACGCCGGCCTACATGCCCTTCCTCACGCTGCCGCCGGCGCTGGGCCGCGAGGTCCTCCAGGTGCCGATGGCGCGGGACGGCGACCGGTACGTCTACGACCTCGACGCGCTCGACGCCGCGTTCCGGGCCGGCGGCCACCTACTGGTGCTCTGCAACCCGCACAACCCGATCGGGCGGGTGCTGGAGCCCGCGGAGATGACGGCGGTCGCCGAGGTGGTGGAGCGGCACGGCGGCCGGGTGTTCTCCGACGAGATCCACGCGCCGCTGGTGTACGAGGGACACCGGCACGTGCCCTACGCCTCGCTCGGAGAGGTCCCCGCCGGGCACGCGGTCAGCGGGACCTCGGCGTCCAAGGCGTGGAACCTGCCGGGCCTGAAGTGCGCGCAGCTGGTGCTCTCGAACGACGCCGACGCCGACCTGTGGGCCCGGGTGGGCTCGCACGCGGAACACGGCGCCTCGACCCTCGGCGTCGTGGCGAACACCGCCGCCTACACCGGCGGCGCCGGCTGGCTGGACGACGTCCTGGCGTACCTCGACGACAACCGCCGGCTGCTGGCCGACCTGGTCGCCGAGCACCTGCCCGGCGTCCGGTACACCCCGCCCGAGGGCACCTACCTGGCCTGGCTGGACTGCCGGGAGCTGGACCTGCCCGAGCCCGGGGCGTTCTTCCTCCAGCGGGCCGGGGTGGCCCTGACCGACGGCCTCCTGTGCGGGGTGGCGGGCACGGGCTTCGCGCGGCTCAACGTCGCGACCCCGCGGCCGGTGCTGGAGCAGACGGTCGAGCGGATGGGCGCCGCGCTGGCCGCCCGCTGACCACGGCCGACGGGTCTGCCGCTCCCCGCGCATCGACGCACGGCGGCTCGCACCGGGTCGGATCCTGTCGTACCCCACCGCCATGCTGTGCCTGTCCGGATCGAACCGCCGGTGTCGCCACCGCAGACCGCGGACGCCGCACCGGCCGGTTCGGGAGGAGGCGAGGACGAGGTGAGGACGTACGACCCCGCGGACAGCATCAGCTACGTCCACCTGGCGCAGCACCCCGCCGCTCCCGCCACGTCGCCGCACGCCCACGACGAAGAATGCCACCGGCTGCCCGCCGACTACGCGAACATGTCGCTCAGGGCGAGGCTCGGTGGACGAGGCCTGGTCAGCGTCCGTCCGGCGCTCGCCGTCCTCCCCGGGGGATCGACAGCGGCCGCCGGCAGCGCCCCCGCAGCGCCGGCACTGCGCCTGGTCCAGTAGCTCCGGAACCCGCAGCGCACACCGGCGAGGTGACTGGAGACGGGATCCCGCTGCGGCCGTGACCGCGCGCCGGCCCGCGGTCAGCCGGGCAGCCCGGCCAGGAAGGCGTCCGCCTGCTCCCGTCCGGCGTCGAACAGCCGGCGGAGAAACGCGGGCCGGCGGTCGAGCTTGCTGGGCAGGCCGAGGTCGAGGTCCAGGGTGATCTCACGGATCTCGATGCGCCGGTACGGGTCGCCGAGACGGTCCGCCCACTCGTTGACCTTGCGGATGACGTACAGCTCCTGCTCCAGCGA
>DATIMX010000260.1:0-3998 GCA_035474935.1 Geodermatophilus sp.
CAGAGTGTCCAGCGCGCCCAGGCTGTCGTCGAGCTGCGCGACGCTGCTCGCCCCGATGACCACCGACGTCACCCGCGGGTCGCGCAGCGCCCACGCCAGCGCCATCTGCGCGAGGGTCTGGCCGCGCTCCTGCGCCATCGCGTTCAGCGCGCGGACGTGCTCGATGTTCTTGTCGCTCAACAGGTCCGGCGACAGCGATGACTCACGCGAGGCCCGCGAGCCCTCGGGGATCCCGCCGAGGTACTTGCTCGTCAGCATGCCCTGGGCCAGCGGCGAGAAGGCGATGCAGCCCACGCCCGTCTCCTCGAGCACGTCGAGCAGCTCCTCCTCGATCCAGCGGTTGAGCATCGAGTACGACGGCTGGTGGATCAGCAGCGGCGTGCCCAGCTCGTTCAGGATGCGCACGGCCTCGCGGGTGCGGTCCGGGCCGTAGGAGGAGATGCCGGCGTAGAGCGCCTTCCCGGAGCGCACGGCCGTGTCGAGCGCCCCCATCGTCTCCTCGAGCGGCGTCGTGGGGTCGAAGCGGTGGCTGTAGAAGATGTCGACGTAGTCGACGCCCATCCGCGCGAGCGACTGGTCCAGGCTCGCGAGGACGTACTTGCGGCCCCCGCCGCCCTGCCCGTACGGGCCGGGCCACATGTCGTAGCCGGCCTTGGTCGAGAGGACCAGCTCGTCGCGGAACGGGCGGAAGTCCTGCGCGTACAGCGTGCCGAAGTTCGCCTCGGCGCTGCCGTAGGGCGGGCCGTAGTTGTTGGCGAGGTCGAAGTGGGTGACGCCGCGGTCGAACGCCCGGCGCAGGGTCGCCCGCTGGGTCTCCAGCGGCCGGTCGTCGCCGAAGTTGTGCCACAGCCCCAGCGAGATCGCCGGGAGGTCCAGGCCGCTTCGCCCGCAGCGGCGGAACGTGGTGCCGGACTCGAAGCCGGCGTAGCGGTCGGGGGCGGGGGCGTAGGGAGGGGGCGTCGCCATGTCCGCCATCCTGGCAGGACCCGCCGCCCCCCGCCGGGTCCTGCCGCGTCTGGGTCCTACACCGCGGTGACCGTCCGGACGGAGAGCTGCGGCCCGGGCGGGGTTCCCGCGCACCCGGTGCCGTCGGCCGCCACGAACAGCGAGGCGGTGTCGCCCGGCGGGTAGACCCGCAGACCGCGCACGGGCGTCGGCTGGCACACCGCCGCGTCGAAGTTCGCGACCTGCACGAACTGCACCAGGGCCTGTGCCTTCCCGCCGGGCCGCAGCACCACTTCGCCTGCCCGCTCCCCCGTCTCCTGGGCTGCGGGGCCGACCTGGTGGCCGTCGGCGCCCGCCACGTACGACACCCCGGGGAACCCGCGCAGCTCACACGGGGCGGCCCCGGTGTTGGTGAACACGAGCGGCCGGGTGACCGAACCGGCGGCGGCGTCGCCCTCACCGAGCGTGGCGGACAGCCCGGCGGTCGTGCAGCGCGGCGTGCCGCCGGCGGCCGGCGTCGCCGCTGCGCTCGCGGGGCGGGGCTCGACCGGGGCCGGCGCCGTCACCGTGACCGTCTCGGGGGCCGGGGGCGACGCGGCGGGCGCCCCGCAGCCCGCGGTGACCACAGCCAGCCCGACACCGACAGCCACGCCCAGCGTCGCCCACGTCCGGCTCACGCACCGCTCCTTCGTCCGAAGATCGATCAGCGCACATCGTGGCGTCGTCGGGGGCGGAACGGTGGGCGGCGCGCCCTACCCTGACGGGGTGTCCGCCACGCGGTTGCTGGTGTTGGGGGTCGTGCGGGGCTACGGCCGCGTGCACGGCTACCGCGTCGGCGCGGACCTGCTGTCGTGGGGCGCGGGCGAGTGGGCGAACGTCAAGTGGGGGTCGATCTACCACGCGCTGCGCCAGGCGACCCGTGCCGGACTCCTGCGCGAGCACGACGACGTCCCCGGGCGCACCGACTACGAGCTCACCGAGTGGGGCGAGGCCGAGTTCCGCCGGCTGCTGCGCGACGCCCTGCGCCAGCCCCAGCCCCGGCCGGACCTGATCGGGGCCGCACTCGCGCTGCTGCCCGCCCTCCCCCGCCCCGAGGCGCTGGCGCTGCTGCAGGAGCGGCTGGCCGCGTTGGAGCAGCGGCGGGAGAAGGCGCAGGCCCAGCTCGACGGGTGGACCGATCCCCCGCACGTCCGCGAGCTGTTCGGACTGTGGGAGGCGGGCGCCGCGGCCGGGGTCGAGTGGACACGCGGGCTGATCGAGCGCCTGACCGACGGTGCCTACGCCATGGCCGGCGAACCGGGCTCGCCCGGACGGCCGGGCAGCTGGAACGTGTCCTGAGGCGCTACTTGCGCACCCGCAGGTAGTCGGCCACCACCTCGGCTCCCAGCCCGTCCAGCGTCGGCGCCACGACCTTGCCCCCGCACCGCCGCGCCACCGAGTCGACGAACCGCGCCAGCCGCGGGTCGTCGCCCAGCCGGAAGAACGTGAACGACGCCCGCAGCCCGGTCAGCCGGTCCACCTCCGCCACCGTGGCCGCCAGCGTCTGCGGCGACGGCGGGTAGTCGAAGGCGGCGTAGCCGTCGGGCTCGAGGTGCGCGGTCGGCTCGCCGTCGGTCACCACCAGCACGACGGGCTGCGCGTCCGGGTGGCGGCGCAGGTGCTGTCCGGCCAGAAGCAGGGCGTGGTGCAGGTTCGTGCCCTGCTCGTAGGCGCCGTCCAGGCCGATCAGCTCGCCGAGCTCGACGTCGCGGGCGTGGCGTCCGAAGGTGATCAGCTTCAGTGCGTCGCCGCGGAACCGGGTGGAGATCAGCTGGTGCAGAGCCAGCGCGGTGCGCTTCATCGGCACCCAGCGCCCGTCCTGCACCATCGACCACGACGTGTCGACGCACAGGGCCACCGCGGCCCGGCTGCGCTGCTCGGTCTCGACGATCTCGACGTCCGTGACGTCCAGCTGCCGGGTGTCGCCCGCGGCGCGGCGCAGCGCGGCGTTGGTGAGGGTCCTGGGCACGTGCCAGGCCTCGGTGTCGCCGAACGCCCACGGCCGCGTGGCGCCGGTCGGCTCGCCCGAGGCGCCGGAACGGCGGGTCTCGCGCTCGCCGCGGCGGCTGCCGAGCCGGTCGACGACGTCGCGCAGCGCCGACTCCCCCAGCCTGCGCAGCGCCTTCGGGGACAGCCGCAGCGAGCCGTCGGGCATCCGCTCGAACAGCCCCTGCCGGCGCAGCTCGCGCTCCAGCTCCGCGAGTGCGCGGGCGTCGACGCGGGCCTGCTCACCGAGCTGCGCCTCCAGCGCGTCGAGGTCGATGTCCTCCAGTGAGGCGCCCGGGTAGGACTGGGACAGTTGCTCGGCCAGTGCGTCCAGCCGGCCCAGCTCCTCCATGGCGCGGGTGGCCTCGCCCATGCCGAGCGGGTTGTCGCCCCGGAACCGCCCCGGCGACGTCCAGTCCTCCCCCGGCCGCATGCCCTGCAGCTGGGCGTCGAGCTGGGCCAGCGCCTGGGCCAGCCGGGGGTCGCCGAACGCCTGCTGGGAGAGCTCTGCCAGCTCGGCGCGCTGCTCGGCGCTCATCGAGTTGAGCATCCGCTGCGCGGCCGCGGCGCGCTGGGCCAGCAGGTCGACCAGCTCGTCGGTGTTCTGCGGGTTCTCCGGGAAGAACTCGCCGTGCTTCTGCATGAACTGCTGGAACTGCTCCTGGGTGTCCTGGCCCTGCGCGTGGTTCGCGAGCAGGGAGTTCAGGTCGTCGAGCATCTCGCGGATCTGCTCGACGTCGCCGGGGGTCACGTTCTGCATCGCCTGCTTCATGCCGGCGAAGCGCTGGTCGAGCATCTCGCGGCCGAGCAGGTCGCGGATCTCCTGGTAGGCCTCGCGGCCCTCGGCGGAGCGCCAGTCGTAGGAGTCGAGCTCGCGGACCGCGCCGCCGGTGTCCGAGGGGAGCGCGTCGAGCTGCATCTCGCGGAAGCGGGCGTCGTCGGACTCTTCGTTGGCCAGCGCGGTGCGCTCGGCCTCCAGGGCGCGCTCCAGCAGCTCGCGGACCTCCTGCAGCGTGCCGTCGAGGCGG
>DATIMX010000261.1:0-3380 GCA_035474935.1 Geodermatophilus sp.
CGGACCGAGGTGGTCACCGCCGAGGGCTCCTTCCACGGCCGCACCATGGGCGCGCTGGCGCTGACCGGGCAGCCGGGCAAGGCCGACGCGTTCGCCCCGCTGCCCGGCGGGGTCCGGTTCGTGCCCTACGGCGACCCCGCCGCGCTGGCCGCCACCGTGACCGACCGGACGGCGATGGTGCTGCTGGAGCCGATGCTCGGCGAGGGCGGCGTGCAGCCGGCCCCGCCGGGCTACCTGGCCGCCGCCGCGGACACCGCGCACGCGGCGGGGGCGCTGTTCGCCCTCGACGAGGTGCAGACCGGGATCGGCCGCACGGGCTCGTGGTTCATGCACCAGGCCGACGGTCTCCAGCCCGACGTGATCACGCTGGCCAAGTCGCTGGGCGGCGGGCTGCCGCTGGGCGCCACCCTGGCCTTCGGCCCGGCCGCCGAGCTGCTGGGCGCCGGCTCGCACGGGTCCACCTTCGGCGGCAACCCGATCGCCGCCGCGGCCGCGCTGGCCGTGCTGGACACCATCCGCGAGGAGGGCCTGCTGGAGCGGGCCAAGGAGCTGGAGCACCGGTTCACCGCCGGCATCGAGGCCCTGGCGCACCCCGCCGTGGCCGGGGTGCGCGGGCGGGGCGCGCTGCTGGGCGTGGTGCTCACCGCCGACGTCGCCGGCGCGCTGGAGACCGCGCTGCGGCGGGCCGGGTTCCTGGCCAACGCCGTCGTTCCCGGCGTGCTGCGCCTGGCGCCGTCCCTGGTGCTCACCGACGCCCAGGTCGACGCCTTCCTCACCGCCCTCCCGGCCGCCCTGGACGCCGCGGTGCAGCAGTGACCCGGCACTTCTTGCGGGACGACGACCTCGGTCCGGCCGAGCAGGCCGAGGTGCTCGCGCTGGCCGCCGAGCTCAAGCGCACCCGGCACACCGAGGCCGCGCCCACGCCGCTGCGGGCCCCCAACGGGGTGCCGCGCGCGGTGGCCGTGCTGTTCGACAAGCCCTCCACCCGCACCCGGGTGAGCTTCTCCGTCGGCGTCGCCGAGCTCGGCGGGTACCCGCTGGTCGTCGACGCCGCCACCAGCCAGCTCGGCCGGGGCGAGCCGGTCGAGGACACCACCCGCGTGCTCGACCGGCAGGTCGCCGCGATCGTCTGGCGCACCTTCGGCCAGGACCGCATCGAGGCGATGGCCGCGGTCAGCCGGGTGCCGGTGGTCAACGCGCTCACCGACGAGTTCCACCCCTGCCAGATCCTCGCCGACCTGCAGACCGTCGCCGAGCGCAAGGGCACCCTCGCCGGGGTGACCATGACCTACCTGGGCGACGGCGCCAACAACATGGCGCACTCCTACCTGCTCGGCGGTGCCACGGCCGGCATGCACGTGCGGATCGGCTCGCCGGCGTCCTTCCAGCCCGACCCCTCCGTCGGAAAGCGCGCCGAGGAGATCGCCGCGGAGACCGGCGGCTCGGTGCACTGGACCGACGACGCCGCGGCCGCCGCCGACGGTGCCGACGTCCTCGTCACCGACACCTGGGTGTCGATGGGCCGGGAGGACGAGTACGACGCCCGGGTCGCGCCGTTCCTGCCCTACGCGGTGGACGACGCCGCGCTGTCCCGGGCCGCCGACGACGCCGTCGTCCTGCACTGCCTGCCGGCCTACCGCGGCAAGGAGATCGCCGCGTCGGTGATCGACGGCCCGCAGAGCGCGGTGTGGGACGAGGCGGAGAACCGGCTGCACGCGCAGAAGGCCGTCCTGATCTGGCTCCTGGAGAACTCGTGAGACCAGCCCTCGCCCGTCGCGCCCCGGAGGGTGCGCGTCCCCCGCGACTGGCGGAGCGATCCGGGTGACCACGGCGCTGACCCGTTCGGCGCGCCAGGCGCGCATCCGCGAACTGATCGAGGCCCAGCCGGTCACCTCGCAGACCCAGCTGGCCGCGTTGCTGGCCGGCTCGGGCATCGAGGTCACCCAGGCCACGCTCTCCCGCGACCTGGAGGAGCTGGGCGCGGTCAAGCTGCGCGGCTCCGACGGCGCCCCGGCGTCCTACGTCCTGCCGCCGGAGAACGCCCCGCTGCGCCCCGCGCAGGCCGCGCCCGCCCGGCTCACCCGGCTGCTGGGCGACCTGCTGACCTCCGCCGAGGGCAGCGCCAACCTGGCCGTCGTGCGCACGCCGCCGGGGGCGGCGCAGTTCCTCGCCTCGGCGCTGGACAAGGTCGGCCTCCCCGACGTCCTGGGCACGATCGCGGGGGACGACACTCTGCTGGTCGTCTCCCGCCGTCCCGACGGCGGGGCCGCCCTCGCCGACCGGCTGCGGGCGATGGCCGAGCGTGCCCCGGCCCCGACGACCGCACCCGAGACCGACCTGGAGGACCCCGCACCGTGAGCTCGGCCGACCCCGCTGTGCCCACCGCCGCCGGCCCCGGCACCCCCGCCGAGTCTCCCGCCACCCCGTCGTCGCAGACCCGGCTCTGGGGCGGCCGGTTCGGCGGCGGCCCCTCGCCGGCGATGGCGGCGCTGTCGAAGTCCACGCACTTCGACTGGAAGCTCGCGCCGTTCGACCTCGCCGGCTCCCGGGCGCACGCCCGCGTGCTGCACCGGGCCGGGCTGCTCACCGGCGACGAGCTGGCGCAGATGCTCAGCGCGCTGCACGAGCTCTCCGCCGAGGTGGCGGCCGGCACGTTCACCGCCGTCGAGTCCGACGAGGACGTCCACGAGGCCCTCGAGCGCGGCCTCACCGAGAAGCTCGGCACGCTCGGCGGCAAGCTGCGCGCCGGCCGCAGCCGCAACGACCAGATCGCCACGGACCTGCGGCTCTACCTGCGCCACACCGTCCGGGCGCTGGTGGGCGAGCTCTCCTCGCTCGAGTACGCGCTGGTCGGCCTGGCCGAGCGCTACCAGGACGTGCCGGCCCCCGGCATGACGCACCTGCAGCACGCCCAGCCGGTGCTCATCGCCCACCAGCTGCTCGCCCACGCCCACGCCATCGCCCGGGACGTCGACCGCCTGCGGGACTGGGACCGCCGCACCGCCGTCAGCCCCTACGGCTCCGGCGCGCTGGCCGGCTCGTCGCTGCCGCTGGACCCCGACGCCGTCGCCGCCGAGCTCGGCTTCGACCGCGCCTCGGACAACTCCATCGACGGCGTCAGCGACCGCGACTTCGCCGCCGAGTTCTGCTTCTGCGCGGCGATGGTCGGCGTGCACCTCTCCCGGCTGGGCGAGGAGGTCGTCCTCTGGACGTCGACCGAGTTCGGCTGGGCCCGGCTCGACGACGCCTGGGCCACCGGGTCGTCGATCATGCCGCAGAAGAAGAACCCCGACATCGCCGAGCTGGCCCGCGGCAAGTCCGGCCGGTTCGTCGGCAACCTGACCGGCCTGCTCACCATGCTCAAGGGCCTGCCGCTGGCC
>DATIMX010000262.1:0-13429 GCA_035474935.1 Geodermatophilus sp.
CCAGCAGCGGGGCGCCGAGCTCACCGACTTCCAGCGCGACGTCTACTTCGCGACGCTGCTCGCCGCCGCGGTGGCGACCGGGTTGCTCATCGCGCCGGCCGCGCAGCACCGGGTGCTGTTCCGGCAGCACGACAAGGAGGCGCTGCTGCGCCGCAGCAACCGGTCGGCGACCCTCGGCCTGACCGTGCTGGCACTGGCGATCGTCGGCGCGGTCCTGCTGGTGACCGATGTGCTCTTCGACCTGACGCTGGCGTGGGTCACCGCCGCGATCGTGGGTGTCCTCTTGGCCTGGTGGTGGATCGCCGTCCCGTTCTGGAAGCGCACGCGCAACGAGCAGGACGACTGACCGCTCACCTGCCCGGCGACGGGCGGCCGAGGGCGGCGCAGATCGCGTCGGCGACCGCGTCGGGGTCCTCGTGCTCCCAGAAGCGGAGCACCCGCCAGCCCTCGGCGCGCAGCACCGCGCCAGCCGCGGCGCAGGGCTCGGCCCGGGACCTGATGCCACCTCGCCCCTCCCCTGCTCTCCCGTCCCTGCGTCGGCCCGGACGCTACGGCGCGCCGACGACACCTCCGGCCGCCGAGGAAGGGTCGCCTAACCTGCTGGGCGTGAGCACGACGGCGGACCGGGTGTCCGCACCGCCGCAGCCGGTCCGCGTGCCGTCGCCGCCCGCCCGCTGGTCGGTGCTCGAGCTGCTGCCACCGCTGGCCGTCGTCCTGCTGGGCACGGTGCTGCTGCTGCCGGGGCACGGTCTGTGGTTCGACGAGCTGTTCACCGCCGAGGTGGGGCGCCGGTCGTACGCCGAGATCCTCGCGGCGATCATCGAGGGGCGCGGGACGACGAGCTACCTGGCCGACGTCCCGCCGTCGTACAACGCGCCCTGGTACTTCGTGGTGCACACGTGGGTGCTGCTGCCGGGGAGCGGCGGTGACACGTCGCTGCGGGTGCTTTCGCTGCTGGCGACCGCCGGCGGGCTGGCCCTGGTCACGCGGGCGGTGACCCGGTTGACCTCGCGCGCGGCCGGGGTGCTGACCGGGGTCGTGCTGGCGGCGAGCCCGCTGCTGCTCGAGCAGGCGGTGGAGGCCCGCCCGTACGGGCTGGCGGTGCTGGCGACCGGCGGGGCGCTGCTGGGGCTGGTGCGCTGGCTGCAGGGGGCGCCGCGGGGGCTGCTGCTGTTCGCGCTGGCCGGCGCGGGGATGGGGCTGGCGCACTGGTACGCGGTCACGGTGCTCGCGGCCCTCGCCGTCGCGGCTCTGCTGCTGCGCGGACGTCGGGCGTGGCCGGTGGTGCTCACCGGTGCCGCGGCAGCGCTGCCCGTCGTCGGGCTGGTCGGGGTGAACCTGCTCAACGGGACCGGTGCCCGCAACGCCGAGCACCTGCGCGACACCGAGGGCACCCTGGCCGACCTCGCCGTCGTGGCGTGGGCCGGCGGGCTGCGGCCGCTGGTGTGCCTGACCGTGGGTCTGGCGGTGCTGGGCGCGCTGCGCGGCGTCGGCGCGCGGGTGGTCGGCACCTGCTGGGTGCTCGTGCCGCTGGGACTGCTGCTGCTGGCCGAGCAGGTGCGGCCGGTGTACCTCCCGCGCTACCTGCTGGCCGGGTTGCTGGGGCTCGGTGTGCTGGCGGCGGTGGGCGCGCTGACGCTGCCGCGGGCCGCCCGCGCGCCGGTCGCCGGGCTGCTGGTGGCGTGCTCGCTGGTCGCGTCCTCGCCGCTGGCCGAGCGCGAGCCGCGGGAGCGGGCCGACGACGTGGTGGCGCTGCTGGCGGCGCGGCACCGTGCCGGCGAGCCGATCGTCGCCGCGGATCAGCGCTCGGCGACCGGCCTGGACCACTACGTGCGGACGGCGGCCCCGCAGCTGCGGCCCGACGTCGTGCTGCCGCCGGACGACGCCCCGGCGACCGCGGACCGGGTGTGGCTCGTCCGCCGGGTGGTCCGCGGCGAGGTGGTCTCGACCGACGACGACGAGATCCTGCGGGACGCGGGGCTGCGAGTGGTCGACGAGTACGCGTTCGACGCCTCCAAGACCAACCTGCTGGTGCAGGTCTGGCAGCGCTGAGCCCGTCCACCTCCGACGTCGGCCGGCCACCGTCGGCGCCGATATCCCGTGGGTGGTGTCGCTCGCCGGCGCTACCGTCGACCCGTGCCCGAGCACAGGACCTCCTTCGCCCGCCCCCGGCTGCCGAGCAGCCGGGCGGGCACCGAGGTCTGCCGGTAGCCCGATCCCGGAGCCGTCGGCCGGGGGTGACCCCTCACCACTCGCCGACGACCCGACAGGGGCCTGCCGTGACCACCCTGCTGTCTCCCCACGACCTCGAGGTCGCGCTCGAGCTGCGCGACCTGTCCGACCCCGCCGGCGGTCCGCACGCGATGCAGTCGCTGCTGGACGACGTGCTGGCCGCCCTGACCGCCACCTGGCACTGCGTCCTCGACGTGCAGCGGCGCCGGCCGCTGGTGAGCGTGGAGGACAACTACGACCGCCTCGGCTACGCGGCTGCCGACGTCACCCGGGACGCCCGGTACAGCCGCTACGCGGCCGAGACGGTGATGCTGCGCAGCCACACCACCGCCGGGGTCCCGCCCGCGCTGCGCGCGCTCGCCGGCACCCACGCCGTCGAGGGCGAGGCCGACCTGCTCCTGGCGCTCCCCGGCGTGTGCTACCGCCGGGACAGCATCGACCGGCTGCACGTGGGCACGCCCCACCAGGTGGACCTGTGGCGCATCACCGCGACCGGGTCCGCGGACCGGCGGCTGGACGCCGACGACCTCCAGCAGATGGTCGAGCTGGTCGTCGGCGCCGTGCTGCCCGGGGCACGCTGGCGCACGTCCCCCGCCCGGCACCCCTACACCACGGGCGGCCTGCAGGTCGACGTGGCCACCGCCTCGGGGTGGGTCGAGCTGGCCGAGTGCGGACTGGCCGCCGGGCACGTGCTCGCCGGCGCCGGTCTCGACCCCGACGGCTACACCGGCCTGGCGCTGGGCATGGGGCTGGACCGGGCGCTCATGGTCCGCAAGGGCATCCCGGACATCCGTGTGCTGCGCTCGACCGAGCTGCGCATCGCGGCACAGCTGCTCGACCTGCGCCCGTGGCGACCGGTGTCGTCGCAGCCGGCAGTACGCCGGGACCTGTCCATCGTCACCGAGACCCCGGTCGACGCCGAGCTGCTCGGGGACACCGTCCGCGCCGCTCTCGGACCGGCGGTCGACGACCTCGAGGCGGTGTCCGTCCTGTCCAGCACCGGCTACGCCGACCTCCCCGATGCCGCTCGCCGGAGACTCGGGCTGCGCCAGGACCAGGTCAACGTGCTGCTGCGGCTGGTGCTGCGCCCCCTGTCGGGGACCCTGACCGACCAGCGCGCCAACGAGCTGCGCGACCAGGTCTACGCCGCCGTCCACCGCGGACCACGTCAGGAGTGGGCCACGCACTGACACGGCCCCCGCCTAGCGCCGGTGTCCGTTCCTGGCCCGTGCCCGGCTGCGTGAGCACTCACCGCCCCGTCCTCCAGGCAGCGCTTCGTGCACTCATCGCGGCGGGTGGGCCCGCTGGAGAACGATGAGTGCACGAAGCGCTGCCCGCGCCCGGCCGGACTACCGCGGACGCAGCGCCCACCACAGCGAGCGCACCGACTGCCCCAGCCGGGCCCGCGCCGTCCATGCGGAGCGGCCCTCCGGCCGCACGTCCCGCGCCACCGGCACGCTGGTGACGGGGCGGCGGGCCACTCCCACGGCGAGCACCACGCTCGGCGAGGCGGGGGCGGCGAGCACGGCGGACCGCACGGCAGGACCGAGAGCGAGGAAGGCGCCGGCGTCCGGCGGCAGGCCGGTCAGCCGCGCGGCCACCCGGCGGTGCAGCCCGCCGGTCACCCGCCGCAGCCACGACTCGTAGGCCCCGCGCCGTCCGGCGAACACCGCCTCGACGTCACCGACGGCCAGCCGGTCGAGCAGCAGGGGCACGGCCTCCGGCGGGTCCTGCAGGTCGGCGTCCATGCACACCCACACGTCGGCGTCCGGCTCGTCGGCCAGGCCCTGCCGCAGCGCGGCGTGCTGCCCGCCGTTCACGGTCAGCCCGGTGACGGCGACCCGCGGATCGGTGGCAGCGAGACGCAACGCGACCTCCGCGCTGCCGGAAGGGCACGCGTCGACCACCAGCCGCAGCCGCCAGTCCCGGCCGGCCAGCGCCGTCCCCAGCCGGGCGACCAGCGCCTCCAGCGTCGCCGCGTTCCGGTACACCGGGACGACGACGGCGACGCGGGTCACGACAGCGCGGCCCAGGTGCGGGCCAGGCCCTCGGCCAGGTCGACCGAGGCGCGCCAGCCGAGCAGGGACGCCGCCAGCGACGGGTCGCTGACCCAGCAGTCGGTGTCCCAGTCGCGGCCGGGGTGCGCGCCGGCCGCGACTTCGATCGGCCGCCCGGTCACCCGCGACGCGAGAGACACCAGCTCCTCGGTCGAGGTCTGCACGCCGGTGCCGAGGTTGAGCACCTGCCCGTGCGGCAGGTCGTCGGCGAGCGCGGCCCGCACGCACGCGTCCACCACGTCGCCGACCCACACCCAGTCCCGCCGGCTCACCCGGGCCGGCAGCGGGACCTCCCCGCCCGTGCGCGCGGCGTCCAGCACGACCGGCACCAGCCGGGTCGGGTGGTCGCCGGGCCCGTACACCTGGAACGCGCGGAGCACCGCCGACCGCACCCCGCGCTCGGCGGCGGCGGCCTGCAGCAGCAGCGAGCCGGCCGCCTTGGTGGCGCCGAAGAAGCCGCGCGGGTGCAGTGCGGCGTCCTCGGCCAGCGGTACCGGCGCGGCGGCGTACTCGGTCGAGGAGCCCAGCCGGATCACGGCCCGGCAGCGTGAGGGCAGCGCGTCGACCAGCCAGGGGCTGGTGTTGACCGCGACGGTGTCGGCGCGCTCCGACGGGGTCGCCTTCCGTCGCGCCGCGGCCAGCGAGAAGACGACGTCGGGGTCGGCCGACCGCACAGCGGCGGCGGCAGCGACCGCATCGGTCAGGTCGACGGAGGCGCGGGTCAGCGGGACGACGTCCCACCCGTCGCCGCGCAGCCGGGCGACCAGGTGCCGGCCGACGAAGCCGCCGGCGCCGGTGACCAGGGCCCTCACGCGGGCTGGACCGCGGGCACCCCGGTCACGGCGGCGACGAAGGCGGCCCGGCGCTCGGCCACCTCGACCGCGGTCGCCGTGGCCAGCCCGGTGAGGACGGCGAGCAGCCGCGGCACCTCGACGAAGGGGTCGCGCCCGGCCATGTCGGCGGTGAACGAGCGCCGCAGGAAGGTGAAGTCCGCGCCCAGCCGCACCAGCTCGGCGGCCAGCAGCCAGGCCGGCACCGGGGCGCCGCCCTCGGGCAGGGTCAGCCCGCCGACGCCGAACACGCCCGGTACCACCGAACGGACGGCGTCCACGGTGCCGTCGACCAGCGGCGTGAACAGCCCCTGTGCGCCGCGGTCGATGCGCAGGTCGTTGAGGCCGACGTAGACCCGCGACAGCGGCCGGCGGGCCAGCTCGGCCGCCCGCGCCACGCCGTCCTGCGTCTCGACCAGGATGCCCAGCCCGCAGCGGCCGGCGACCAGGTCGAGGGTGCGGTCGACCTCCTCGGCCGTGCGCACCATCGGCAGCAGCAGCTCGTCGGCGCCGCGCGCGACGGCGTCGTCCACCTCGGCCGGCGTCCACGGCCCGAAGCCGTTGATGCGGCAGAGCAGCCGGCCGTCGGTGGCTGCCCGCATCCGGCTGAGGTCGGCGGGGGTGTCGCTGTTGATCTGGGTGCCCTCGCCGAGCTGGCGGCGGTGTTTCCCGCGCCGCTCCCAGTCCACGACGATCCCGGCCCCGCCCGCGGCGACCACGTCGGCGCCCCAGAGGGGGTCCACCGTGAAGAGGAAGAGGTCCACGCAGGTGAGCTTAGGCACACCTAACTCACGGCGGACACTCAGGCTGGAACGCGGGCGTCGTCCCCCGGGAACGGCAGCGCCGCGCCGAGGACGCCGACCGTCACGTCGTCCCCCGTCGCCGGCAGGTCCCAGCCCTCCAGCCGGGCGCTGAACGCGACCCCGGACGGCAGCTCGAGGCGCACCCGCGCGTCGTGGCCGAAGAAGTCGACGCCGCGCACGCGGGCGCGCGGCCCGGCCCCGGCCGCCGGTCCGAGGCGCAGCTGCTCCGGGCGCAGCAGCACCCGCACCGGGCCGTCGGGGCAGGTCCGGTCGAGGTCGAGCACGCCGAGGGCCGAGTGCGCCCGGCCGGCGCGGACGTCGGCGTCGAGCACCACCGACTCGCCCACGAAGGTGGCGACGTCGAGGTCCTGCGGGCTGCGGTAGAGGGTGCGGGGGTCGGCCAGCTGCACCAGCGTCCCGCCGCGCAGCACGGCCACCTGGTCGGCCATCGACAGCGCCTCGGCCTGGTCGTGCGTGACCAGCACGGCGGTCGCGCCGGCCGCGGTCAGCGCGTCGGCGACCGCCTGCCGGGTCTCCTCGCGCAGTGACGCGTCCAGCGAGGAGAACGGCTCGTCGAGCAGCACCAGGGACGGCGCGGGTGCCAGCGCGCGGGCCAGCGCCACGCGCTGCTGCTGACCGCCGGAGAGCTGGTGCGGTGAGCGCTCGGCGAGGGCGGCGTCGAGGCCGACGAGCTCGAGCAGCGCCGCCACCCGGCCGGCGTCGCGGCGCTGGCGGCGGGGCAGGCCGAAGGCGACGTTGCCGGCGACCGACAGGTGCGGGAACAGCCCGCCCTCCTGCGGCACGAAGCCGACGTGCCGGCGCCGCGCGGGCACGCTGCGGCCCGCGCCGGCCACCGTGCGGCCGCCGATGTCGACGGTGCCGCGGTCGGGGTCGTCGAAGCCGGCGACCAGCCGCAGCAGCGTCGTCTTGCCGCAGCCGGAGGGCCCGAGCAGCGCGGTGAAGCCGCCCTCGGGCACGTGCAGGTCCACGCCGGTGAGCACGGGCGTCGCGCCGTAGGACTTCGTCACGCCGGTGACGGTCAGGGAGCTCATGGCAGCGGTCCTCGTCGGGTCAGGGGGCGGGGGCTCACGTCGTCAGCCCCCGCCGGGCGTCGCGGGAGAGCAGCACCGTGGCCGGCGCCGACAGCAGCACCATGACCACGGCGTAGGGGGCGGCCGCGCCGTACTCCAGCGCGCTGCTGGCCGACCAGAAGGCGCTGGCCAGCGTGGTGGTGCCGATCGGCGCGAGCAGCAGCGTGGCGGTCAGCTCGGTGACCACGGCCAGGAACACCAGCGCCGCGCCGGCGCCGAGGCCGGGGGCGAGCAGCGGCAGCGTGACCCGGCGCAGCCGGTCGGCCGCCGAGGAGCCCAGCGAGGCGGCGACGTCGTCGTAGAGCGGCGGCGCCTGCTCGACGGCGGCGCGCACGGTGACGATCGCGCGGGGCAGGAAGAGGATCGCGTAGGCGGCCAGCAGCACCGGCACGGTCTGGTAGGCCCACGGCGTGACCTCGAGGGAGACGGTCACGAGCGCCAGCGCGATGACGATCGCCGGTACCGAGCTGCCCAGGTAGGTGCTGCGCTCCAGCAGCGTGGCCACCCGGCCCCGGGCCCGGACGGCGAGCCAGCCGGTGGGCAGCGCCATCGCGGTGGTGACGACGGCGGCGACCGCGGCCAGCCCGAGCGTCGTCCCCGTCGTCTCCAGCAGCGCGGACCGGTCCAGCGCGGTCGACGAGCCGCGCACCATCCACAGCGCCAGGCTGCCCAGCGGCACGGCCAGCGACAGCGCGACCAGCCCGCCCAGGCCCAGCAGCGCCGGGACGGCGAGGGCCCCGAGCCGGACCGGCCGCCCGGTGCGGGCGACCCCGGCTCCGGTGCGGGCGTAGCCCCGCACGCCCCGCAGCCGCAGCTCGGCGAGCAGCAGGCCCAGGCAGAGCAGCAGCAGGACGCCGGCCAGCGCGGTCGCGCCGGGCCCGTTGAAGGTGGCGCGGTACTGGTCGTAGATGGCGGTGGTGAAGGTCGGGTAGCGCAGCATCTGCAGCGCGCCGAACTCGGCGAGCACGTGCAGCGCGACGAGCAGGCTGCCGCCGAGCAGGGCCACCCGCAGCTGAGGCAGCTGCACCCGCCGGAACACAGCAGGGCCGGAGAGGCCCAGGCCGCGGGCGGTGTCCTCCAGGGCCGGGTCCAGGCCGCGGAAGGCGGCGACCACCGGCAGGTAGACGAACGGGAAGTACGACAGCGTCACGACCAGCAGCGCCCCGCCGTAGGTGTCCAGCCCCGGCAGCAGCGAGATCCAGGCGTAGCTGTTCACGAACGCCGGCACGGCCAGCGGCGCGACCAGCAGCACGTGCCAGAGCCGCCGTCCCGGCAGCGCGGAGCGCTCCATCAGCCAGGCCGCGCCGACCCCGAGGACGGCGCACAGCAGCACCGTGCCGACGACCAGCCGCGCGGTGTTGCCCAGCAGCTCGGCCACCCGCGGGCGGAACACCAGCTCCCGCACGCCGGCCCAGCCGACCTCGACCATCCCGGCGACGACGAAGATCAGGGGCACCAGCGCGAGCACCGCGACCGCCGCGGCGAGCAGCAGGGTCAGCGGGGCGCGCGTGCGCGACCGCCCCGGGACGGCCGGCGAGGCCGTCGTCCCGGGCGCGGCGGCCGGGGACATGGGAGCGCTCAGAGCAGCCCCACGTCCTGCATGAGCTCGGTGACCCGCTGCTGGTCCAGCGACCCGGGGTCGACCTGCGGCGCCTGCAGCTCCTCGAGCGGCGGCAGCACCTCGGCCGAGGAGGCGCCGTTGCCGACGGCGTACTCGAGCGCGCTGCTCCCGGACAGCCGCTGCTGCGCCTCGGGGCTGGTCAGGTAGGCGACCAGCTCCTGGGCCTGCCCGGGCTGGTCGGACGAGGCCAGGACGCCGGCGCCGGAGACGCTGAGGAAGGCACCGGGGTCGCCGTTGCGGAAGAAGTGCAGCTCCGCGTCGTCGCTCTTCAGGCCGTTCTCGGCGCGGTCCCGGTAGAAGTAGTAGTGGTACATGACGCCGGCGTCGATCTCGCCCTCGTCGGCGGCGACCATCACCGCGGAGTTGCTCGGGTAGACGTTCGCGTTGCGCTCCAGCCCCTCCAGCCAGGCCCGGGTCGCCTCGTCGCCACGCAGCGCCAGGACCCCGGCCACGATCGCCTGGAAGTCCGCCCCGCCCGCGGCGATGCCGATCCGGCCCTGCCACACGGGGTCGGCCAGGTCGAGGATCGACGCCGGCAGCTGGTCCTGGGTCAGCTGGGCGGGGTTGTAGACCAGCACGGTCGAGCGGGCGGCGAAGCCGGTCCAGTTGCCCGACGCGGGCCGGTACTGCGCGCCGACCTGGTCCAGCGTCGCCTGGTCCAGCGGGGCGAGCAGGCCCTCGCGGTCGAGGACGTCGATCGACGGGCTGTTCTCGGTGAGGAAGACGTCGGCCGGGCTGGCCTCGCCCTCCTGCACGATCTGGTTGGCCAGCTCGGCGTCGTTGGCGTCGCGGAACTCCAGCGCGATACCCGTCTCGTCGGTGAAGCCCTCGAGCATCGTGCGGACCAGGCTCTCGTGCTGGGCGCTGTAGACCGTCAGCGTCTCGGCGGCCCCCGCGTCCCCTCCCCCGCAGCCGGCGAGCGCCCCGGCGACGGTGAGGGCGGAGAGGGCGGTCGCGGTCGTCCGCACGAGCCTGGTCACGTAGGAGCTCCAGAAGATAGGCAAGCCAAACCTCAGCAGAAGGTGTACCACGGGCGGCAGCGGGCGGGTCCGCCCGATCGGCTACAACTCACCTCGTGACTGCTGCACCGCTCCGCATGCGCACGGCCCGCTTCGCCGAGCTGACCGGTGCCGAGGTCTACGGCCTGTGCCGGCTGCGGGTCGACGTCTTCGTGGTCGAGCAGCAGTGCCCGTACCCGGAGCTTGACGGCCGGGACGTCGAGCCCGCCACGGTGCACCTGTGGTTCGCCGACGACGACGGCGGGATCGCCGCCACCATCCGCGTGCTCGACGACGGCGACACCCGCTCGATCGGCCGGGTGGCGACCGCGGCCGCGCACCGCGGCGAGGGACTGGCGGCACGGCTGATCGAGGCCGGGATCGCGCTGTGCGAGGGCGCGCCGATCACCCTCGGCGCGCAGGCGCACCTGGAGGGCTGGTACGCCCGGTTCGGCTTCGTGCGCAGCGGCCCGGGCTACGTCGAGGACGGCATCCCGCACGTCCCCATGCGCCGCGAGCCGACGGCCGGGGACCCGCCTGCCTCACCGTGGCGGCCCCGTCCAGAGGCTCGCCGCGAGCCTGCGAGCGGTGAGGAGGACGGGGTCCTTCTCCTGCTGCGGACGGCGGCCGACCGGCTGGAGGCGCTCGCCGCCCGGACGACGCCCGGCGACTGGCGGGTCGGCGGGCTGCTGGCCACCCGGCCCGAGGTGGTCGCGCACTCCCCCGACGGCGGCACCGAGCACGTGGCCGAGGCGCGGGCGGGGACCGGGGCGTGGATCGCGGCGCTCTCCCCCGCGCTGGCCGCGCCGCTGGCCAGCTGGCTGCGGGCCGCGGCGGCGGGCGGTCCGGTCGACCCGGCGGCCGAGGCGTTCGCCCGGGCGCTGCTGGCCCGGCTGCCCTGAAGGAGGACGAGGTCCGTCACCTGTCCCCGCGGCGGGGGCCGGCAGCGACGGCAACCGCGTCGGACCGCTGGAGCACCTGCCCGCCCGACGCGGCGCCGAGCCGGTCGAGCACCGCCGGGGCGACCCGCCCGACCGCGGGGAGCACACCGTCGCTCTTGTGCACGTTGCTCGACCACACCGGTTCGGGGTGCGTGTCGACCCCCGCCGCGACGTCCTCGGCGGTGCGCAGCTTGGCGACCTTGTGCACGAGGACGCCGAAACCGACCTTGGCCACGACGTCGGCCGCGGAGTAGCCGACCTGCATGGCGGTGAACCAGGCGGGGGTGACGTCGGCGAAGACCGGGACCGCGTAGACCAGCGGGTAGATGCCGAAGCTGCTGAGCAGCACGATCGTCGCGTTCCGGAGGCTCACGGCCGCCTCGGGGCCCATCGTCGGCAGCGACCGGCGCACCGCACCGATGAGCGCGACGTAGAGGTAACCGAAGAAGGCGGTGCTGATCAGGCCCCACACGACCAGCGCGGTCCGGTCGCGGCCCTGGTCGA
Source organism: Geodermatophilus sp. (assembly GCA_035474935.1). GTDB lineage: Bacteria > Actinomycetota > Actinomycetes > Mycobacteriales > Geodermatophilaceae > Geodermatophilus. Next base: position 11,078 of record DATIMX010000262.1, read on the forward strand.
GCACCTGTGCACCGAGGTAGCCGGTGGCGATCATGAGGAACGCCGCGGCCATGGTGCTGGAGCGCAGCCGGCGGGCGGCGGACCCGGCGAGGGAGCAGACGGCCAGCAGCTCGACGGTCAGCAGGGGCACCGTGATCGACCAGTCGATGTAGCGGGTGCTCTCCGTCGTCCGCGCCTCCTCGATCGGCACGTACACGCCGTCCTCGAGCCGGAAGCCGCTGTCCCAGTCCTGGTACAGCAGCGCGTAGGCGACCGTCGCCACCGCGGCCAGGCAGAGGGCGGCGTAGGACGAGGGCCGGTACCGGGCGGAGACCTCGTCCCGGCTGACCAGGGAGTAGAGGAAGTAGGCGAGCAGCGCCAAGCCCGCGCCGAGGATGGCGAACTGCACCACGTCGTGGAGGCCCAACGGCATGGTCTGCAGTTCGGGCACGGGCGGGTCGATCGGGTCCACGGACCACTCCGGAGGCTCGGGGGCGGGCGGGCCCGTGGCCGGTACCCGGGCGAGCGCGGAGTGCAACCGCGGGTCCGCCCCCGAGGAGAGGTGTCCGGCGCCCCCGTGGCGCCGGACACACCGAACTGTACGAGACCACGAGGTTCAGGTACCGGTGAGCCTTCGAGCGGCCCCGACCGGTCGCGGGCACCACCGCGGATCCGGTGGCTGTGCGCTCGGTGTGGTCTCCGACCGCGCCGAGACCATCCTCGGCGCACGACGGCGGGCCGGGCGAACGACGGGACGTCAGGCCGGCTGCAGGAACTCGATCCGGTCACCGAACGGATCGTGCGCGTAGGTGCGGCGGAACCCGGGGTAGTCGGCGTCCCAGGTGACGTCCTGCGGCGTGGGCCTCACATCCACCGGGGCAGGGCCGGCAGGTCGCCGTCCGCGGTGAGCTCCTCCCCACGGCTGCGCCCGGTGAGCCAGCCGGTGACCGCCGGCAGCGGCCCGGAGACCGCGACCGCACCGCTGCCCCACTCGCGGTCGCCGGCGAAGAGGACGATGTCGGGCGTCTCGCCGCGGCGCGCCCACGAGGCGAGCACCTCCTCGCAGATCGCGGCCTGCAGCCCCTCGTCGACGTCGGCGAACCCCACGCCGGCGTCGAGGTCGACGGCGTGCACGACCACCTCGATGCAGCGCATCCACGGCACCTCGGTGGCCGGCACCTCGCGGCCGAGCAGGGTGCGCACCCGCGCCGACCAGGCCTCCCCCGGCAGCCCGCGGACGGCGTCGACGAAGCGGGCGGTGGCGGCGACCAGCTCGGTGCGCAGCCGCGCTGCGTCGAGCGCGGCGGTCTCGGCGATGCCCGCCTCGCGGGCCTCCCGCGAGGGGTACATGGGTGTCTCGGTGCCGGTGCGCGCCCAGGTCAGCAGGTTGCCCAGCGCGTCGGCGTTGCGGGCGACGTGGGCCACCACGTGCCGGCGGTCCCAGCCGGGCAGCAGCGAGGCGGCGTCGAGCTCCTCGTCGGTCAGCCGGCCCAGCGCGGTGGCGAACAACCGCTCGCCGTCGGCCCACCGGTCCAGGACCTGCTGCGGTGCACTCACGCGTCCTCCTCCCGACGGCGCCGGCCGCGCCGGCGGGACGGCCCCGACGCTAGGGCCCCGGGGGCCGCGACACGAGCCGGGCCGGTGCGTCGGCGGGCCCGTGCGGGGGTAGCGCGGCGGCATGAGCGAGCAGACGAGCCCGGGTGGCTTCGCAGGACGGATCGGCGCGCAGGTCGAGGACGCCGACGACGGCGGCGCGCGGATCGCCTTCGAGGTGCGCGACGAGCACCTGAACCCGGCGGGCACGCTGCACGGGGGTGTGGTGGCCACGCTGGTCGACACCGCGATGGGCCAGGCGGTGCGCACCACCACGGGGGACGGCGAGGTGCCGGCGACCAGCCAGCTCACCGTCACCTACCTGCGGCCGGGGCAGCCGGGCGCGCTCGTCGTGACCGGCCGGGTCCGCACCCGCGGGAAGCACCTCACCGTCTGCGAGGCCGACGTCGAGCAGGACGGCGAGGCGGTCGCGCACGCCGTCGCCACGTTCGCGCTGCTCCAGCGCTGACCGGGACACCGCGCCCCGCGGAGGCCGGTCCCGCGGCCGCGGAGATCCGCGACCGGGACATCGCACCCAGGGGACGCAGGTCCCGCTGACATGCGGAGGGCCGGGGCCGGACGACGTCCGACCCCGGCCCCGATCGCCGGAACTCAGCCGCTCATGCGCGAGCGCAGCAGCGCCTTGCCCTGCTCGGCGCCCTTGCGGCTGTCGCTCTGCGCCTTGCGGAACAGTTCGGCGACCTCGTTGTCACCGTCCCGTTGCGCGTCCTGGATGTAGGTCTCCAGGCGCAGCGCATTGCTCAGGCACTGCTCGGTGAA
>DATIMX010000263.1:0-7823 GCA_035474935.1 Geodermatophilus sp.
TGATGCAGGTCTGGATGAGGACGCCGTCGCCCGGGGCGGCCGTGGTGACCTCTCCGTTGCGCAGGTCCCGGACGGCGCCCTCGCGCAGCGGGAGGACGCAGCCGTAGCAGATGCCCATCCGGCAGCCGCTGGGCATGAGGACCCCGGCCTCCTCGGCGGCGTCGAGGATCGGGGTGGCCCCGTCGGCCTCGAGGCGCGTGCCGTTCCTCGTGAAGGTCACCGTGCCGCCCTCGCCGGCGACCACGACGGTGGGCCGGAAGCGCTCGGTGAACAGCCGGTCGGCGATGCCGGCGGCGCTCCAGTGCTCCTCGAGCGCCTCGAGCATGCCGACCGGCCCGCAGGCCCAGGTGGCGCGCTCGGCGAGGTCGGGGACCAGTTCGGCGATGGCGGCGGCGTCGAGCATCCCGGCGCTGTCGGTGTGCTGCTCGACGAGGCGGATGCGGCCGGCGGCGGCCAGGTCCCGCAGGTCCGCGCCGAAGACGACGTCCTCCGGCGTGGGAGCCGAGTGCACGACGACGACGTCGGCCAGCTCGTCGTGGTTGCGCAGGATGCCCATGACCGGGGTGATGCCGGAGCCGGCGGTGACGAACAGGACCTTGGCGGGGGCCTGCGCGGGCAGGACGAACTCGCCGGTGGCCTGGTCGAGGTGCACGAGGGTGCCGGGCTGCGTGCGGTGCACCAGGTGGTGGCTGACCTTGCCGCCCGGGATGGCCTTGACGGTGATGCTGATGCAGCCGTCGGGCCGCTCCAGGTGCGAGGTCAGCGAGTAGGCGCGCCACATGCGCACGCCGTCGACGTCGACGCCGATGCGCACCCACTGGCCGGGCACGTGGCGCTGCCAGTCGGCGCCCGGCCGGATGACCAGCGTGGCGGCGTCCCGGGTCTCCCGGTGGACGGCGACGATCCGGCCGCGCAGGTCCGCGCCCGCGCGCAACGGGTTGACCATGTCCAGGTAGTCGGCCGGCAGCAGTGGGGTGGTGACGAGCTCGGCCAGGCGCATCGCGCGGGCGCGCAGCGTGCTCAAGGCCGGACGGGCCGCAGAAGGGCGCGGAACGGTCGCGGTCATACCCTGATGGTTCCCAGCGCTGCGCGCAATTACCTGTGCCCTGGACGTGAACGTGCCGCCGGATACTGTCCTCCCCGAACAACCGGCCTGAGCTGAGGGGAGCGTCGGTGGCACCGGAGCAGGACACCTTCCCGCCCGAGGTCGCGGCGGCGATGCAGGGCCAGCTGCCGGCCGTCGCCGAGCGGACCGTCGCGGCGATCGTCGTCGAGGTGCCGAGCTACACCGAGGCCTTCAGCGGCGTCATGGGCCGGAAGATCGAGAACGCCGTCCAGCTGGCCCTGGGCGGCTTCCTGGAACTGGCGACGGCGCGCGGCGGGGCGGACCCCAGCCGGCCCATCGGCCCCGCGCTCGAGGGCGCCTACGCCCTCGGTCGCGGGGAGGCGAAGTCGGGCCGGACCATGGACGCGCTGCTGGCCGCCTACCGGGTGGGCGCGCGGGTGGCATGGCGGCACATGAGCGAGACGGCGGTGGCCGCCGGCATGCCCGCCGGGTCGCTGGCCCGCTTCGCCGAGCTGGTGTTCGCCTACATCGACCAGCTGTCGGCGGCCAGCGCCTCCGGGCACGCCGACCACCTGGACAGCAGCGGCCGGCTGCGCCGCCGGAACCTGGAACGGCTGGCCGAGCAGCTGCTCACCGGCGCGCCCCCGTACGACCTCGTCGCCGCCGCCGAGCGCGCGGACTGGGCGCCGCCGAGGACCCTGACCGCGGTGCTGGTGCCCGAGTCCCGCGTCCGCGGCGCGCTCGCCGTGCTCGACATCCGCACGCTGCAGGCCGGGGAGGACCTGCCCGGCACCGAGCCCGGCGCCGAGCGCTCGGTGCTGCTCGTCCCGGACGCCGACGGGTACGCCCGCACCCAGCTGGTCCGGGCGCTGAGCGGGCGGGAGGCCGTCGTCGGCCCGGCCCGGCCGTGGCAGCAGGCCCGCTCCTCGTACTCGCGGGCGCTGCGGGCGCTGCAGCTGGACCTGCGCCCGGACGGCGACCTGCCGGTCGACACCGAGCTGCGGCTGGCCGACCTCGTGCTGCACGCCGACGGTGAGGCGCTCGCCGACCTGCGCGCCCAGGTGCTCGCCCCGCTCGACGGGCTGGGCCCCGGCCCCCGCGAGAAGCTGGTGGAGACGCTGCGCTCCTGGCTGCTGCACCACGGACGCCGGGAGAAGGTCGCCGCCGAGCTGTTCGTGCACCCGCAGACGGTCCGCTACCGCATGGGCCAGCTGCGCGACCTGTACGGCGAGCGCCTCGAGGACCCGCGGTCGGTCCTCGACCTGACCCTGGCCCTGGGTGCGGTGGAGCGCTGAGCAGCGGCCGTCCTCCCGTCGAGATCACGTGATGTCGCCTGTCCGAAGCCCCGTGGGCGCCAAGATCGCGCGATCTCGAACGGTCCGGCGCGGCGGCTCAGGCCGGGCGGAGGACGGCGACCAGGAAGTCCGACTCCGGCGTGAACGGCCGCAGGTCCCAGGTCGACAGCAGCAGATCCTCCGCCCACCCGGCCGTGCGGGCGTCGGCGCGGAAGTCGTCGAAGGCGTAGCCGCGGCCGGCGCCGAAGCCGATCGCGGCCCGCCCGCCGGGGGCCACGTGCGCCCGCAGCCGCTGCAGGACGGCGACCCGCGTGCTCGGCGCCAGGAAGGCCACCACGTTGCCCGCCGACACGACGGCGTCGAACGGCTCGGGGATGCCGTGCGCGGGCAGGTCGAGCTCGGCGAGGTCGCCCACCAGCCACCGCGGCCCGGGGTGGTCCTCCTCGGCGGCGGCGATCAGCACCGGGTCGACGTCCACCCCGACGACGACGTGTCCCGCGCGGGCCAGCCAGCCGCCGGTGCGCCCCGGCCCGCAGCCGGCGTCGAGCACGCGGGAGCCGCGCGGCAGCATCGCGTCGACCAGCCGCGCCTCACCGGCGAGGTCGAACCCCTGGGCGGCGAGGTCCCGGAACCGCTGCACGTAGGCGGTCGAGTGGCCGGGGTCCTGCTGGGTGATCCGCGCCCACGCGCTCTGCTCCGTCACCCGCCCATGGTCGCCGACCGGCGCAGACCCCTAGGCAACCGGCACCCCACGTCCAGCTGGGCCACAGGTGCGCCCCCGAGGCTCGACCCCACCAGCGGCCCACCCGGGGCCGGAGGACCACGGGAGGCACTGCCATGACCCAGACCCTGACCGGACGCCGGTCCCGCGGCCGCACGCCGCTGCCGACCCCGCCGGCCGCCGTCCTCGACCCCGACCTCGAGGTGCGGGTGGCGGCGGCCGCTCTCGACGAGCACCCGGGCGCGACGGTGAACCGGGTCGAGGTGGACGGCGAGGGTCGCTACGCGGTCCACCTGGTCACCTGGTTCGGCCAGCAGATCGTCGTCCCGGTCGACCGGGACCTCACCGTCATGGGGTGGATGGCGCTGGCGCGCTGACCCGCCACTCCGGCGGCTCCGCCGGGTGCAGGGCCGGGTCGTCGGCGGCCAGCGTGCGCACCGGCCCGGGCGGGGTCAGCGGCCCTTCGAAGCGCACGGTGACCCGGCCGAGGCCGCGACCCCACACCCAGCCGGCGCCGTGCTCGTCGTGCCGCACGTCCTGGCCCGGCCACCAGCGCGCCTCCGCGGTCAGCGGCTCGGGGACCTCCTCGACCTCGGCGCCGGGCGCCTCCACGGCGTCGTCCACCCGCTCGTCGTCGGTGGCGAACAGGTCGCCCTGCGCGTAGAGCGAGAGCCCGGAGACCCCCACCCCGAGCAGCCGCAGCCCGCCCTGGGTGCCGACCTCGGCCAGCAGCCGCGCGGCGATCGAGGCGATCACCCGCGGGTCGTCGGTCGGGTGGGGCAGCGTCTGCGAGCGGGTGAGCGTGGTGAAGTCGTAGCGGCGCAGCTTGAGCGTCACCGTCCGGCCCGAGTACGCGGACGCGCGCAGCCGGCTGCCGACCCGCGCGGCCATGCTGTCGACGTACCGGCCGAGCACCGTCAGGTCGGTGAGGTCGCGGGCGAAGGTCTCCTCCTGCGAGATCGACTTGGCCTCCCGCTCGGCGACCACCGGGCGGTCGTCCTCGGCGCGGGCCAGCGCGTACAGCCCCGTGCCGTGCGCCCGGCCGGCCAGCGCGACCAGGTCGGGCAGCGACTTGGCGGCCAGGTCCGCGACGGTCTTCACGCCCACCTGGTGCAGCCGCTCGGCGGTCGCCGGTCCCACACCGCCGAGCCGGGTCACCGGCAGCGGGTGCAGCACCTCGAGCTCGCGCCCCGGCGGGACGACGACCAGCCCGTCGGGCTTGTCGAGGTCCGAGGCGATCTTGGCCATCAGCTTGGAGCTGCCGATGCCGACCGACCCGGTCACCCCGCCGGTGGCCGCGGCGATCCGCTCCTTGAGGCCCCGGGCCAGCTCGGTCACGCCGCCCACCGACAGGTCGAGGCCGTCGCCGGGGTGGGCGGGTGAGCCGGCAGCGAGGTCGACGTAGGCCTCGTCGATCGACACCGGCTCGACCAGCGGGGACAGCTCGCGCAGCAGCGCCATCACGACGTCGGAGGTGCGGCGGTAGGCGGCGAAGCGGCCGCCGAGGAACGCCGTCCCGGGCGGGCAGCGGCGGCGCGCCTCGGCGGTGGACATCGCCGAGCGGGCGCCGTAGGCCCGCGCCTCGTAGGACGCCGTCGCGACCACGCCGCGCCCACCCACGCCGCCGACCACCACCGGCCGCCCTCGCAACGAGGGCTTGTCGCGCTGCTCGACCGCGGCGAAGAAGGCGTCGAGGTCCAGGTGCAGGATGCTCGCCTCCCGCCGCACGCCCCACCTCCTCGTCCTCGCCGCCGGCCCGCCCCATGGTCGCCCGTCCTCCGCAGGGGTGAGGACGGACGCACCGGTACAGCAACCGGTTGATCATGAACCGTCGCGGCTGCGAGGGTGCGTCGCCGGACACCGACGGGGAGGGACAGCGCGGAGGCGGTCTTCCTCGTCGTGGGCGCGCTCGGCTTGAGCGTCCTGCTCCTGTCGCTGGTGGTCGGCGAGGTCGGCGACCTCGGCGACGCCGACGGCCCCTTCTCCGTCCCGGCGGTGGCCGCGCTGCTCGGCGGGGTGGGCTTCGGCGGGGCCGCCGCGGCCACGCTGCTGCCCGAGACGCTCCCGGACGCCGGACGCGCGCTGCTCGCCCTGGTCGCCGGGCTGCTCCTCGCCGTCCCGCTGGCCTGGGCCGCGGTGCGGCTGTCCGCGGGCTGCGCGACATGCCGACCGCCGAGACCCTCACCCGGTCCCACCTGGCCGGCACCCAGGGCGTCGTAGACGGCCGACGGGGAAGAGCCCACCCGCTGATCCCTGTCCGCCGCGATCTTCGGCGTCTGGCTGCCCGACACGCCGACGCGGGCAGCCAGATGACGATGATCAACGCGGGAGTGGCGCCCAGATGCCGGCGAAGTGGTGCACCGGGCCGTGGCCGGAGCCGACGCCCAGGCTCTCCCCCGCCTCCAGCGCGCGGTGCAGGTAGTCGCGGGCGGGGTCGACCAGCCGGGACCAGTCGTCGGTGCGGTGGCGGGCGGCCAGGGCGGCGAGCGCCGAGGACAGCGTGCAGCCGGTGCCGTGCGTCGAGGTGGTGTCGACCCGCGGCCGCCGGGTGACCGTGACGCCGTCCGCGGTGGCCAGCACGTCGACGCTGTCGTCCCCACCCAGGTGGCCGCCCTTGAGCAGCACCGCCCGGGGGCCGAGCCCGAGCAGCGCGGTGGCCTGGCCGGGCAGCTGGTCGACGTCGGTGGCCGGGGGCACGTCGAGCAGGACGGCGGCCTCGGGCACGTTTGGCGTGACCAGGTCGGCCAGGGGCAGCAGGTCGGTGCGGACGGCGTCGATCGCGGCGTCGTCGATGAGCCGGTCACCGCTGGTCGCGACCATCACCGGGTCGCACACGACCGGGCCGCCCGGGCGGTCGGCCAGCCCCTCGGCGACGGCGCGGACCACGCCGGCGGTGCCGAGCATGCCGAGCTTGGTGGCGTGCACCTCGACGTCGGCGAACAGCGTCGACAGCTGCTCGGCGACGAACTCCGGCGGGACGCCGTGCACGCCGGTGACGCCGCGGGTGTTCTGGGCGGTCAGCGCGGTGAGCACCGCCGTCCCGTAGACACCCAGCGCGCTGAAGGTCTTGAGGTCGGCCTGGATGCCGGCGCCGCCACTGGGGTCGCTGCCGGCGACGGTGAGCGCGACCGCGACGCCGCTCACCGGACCACCTGCGCGAGCCGGCCCCGGTCGATGGCCGAGCGGAGCGCGCGGGCGGCGGCGTCCGGATCGGATGCCGCGCAGAGCGCGGAGACGACGCACACGCCGTCCACCCCGGTCGCGGCCACCTCGGCGGCCCGGTCGGCGTCGATGCCGCCGATCGCGACGGTGGCGAACCCGGCGGCGCGGGCCGCCTCGGCCAGCCCGCGGACGCCGTCCGGGCCCAGGGCGCTGCCGGCGTCGGGCTTGGTGGGCGTTGTCCACACCGGGCCGATGCCGACCAGGTCGACGGTCCCCGCCGGCAGCGCGCGGGCGACGTCCAGCTCGGCGACGGAGGAGACGCTGAACCCGAGCAGCCGGTCGGGCCCGAGCAGGGCGCGGACCTCGGCCGGGGGCAGGTCGTCCTGGCCGACGTGCACGCCGGGCACGCCGGCGAGCAGCGCGACGTCGACGGCGTCGTTGACCCAGAGGACGACGTCCGGCCGGTCGGCCAGCGCCGCCTGCACCGCGCGGGTGAGCGCGAGCAGCTCTCGGCGGGAGGCGGTCTTGTCCCGGACCTGGACGGTGGTGACGCCGCCGGCGACCGCCGCGCGGACCACGTCGGCCACCGGCCGCGGGGCGGACAGCGCGGTGTCGGTGACCAGGTAGAGGGTCGGGTCGAAGTCGCGGCTCACGGGGCCTCCTCGCCGTCGCTCGTCGCTCTCGTGACCCAGGCTGCTGTGCCCCTGCACGACCTCGCGGACTCGGTCACGAGACGTCCGCCGCGGCCAGGGCCTCGCCGTCGACGGCGTCCAGCGCGTCGAGCCAGGCGGGTGCGAAGGTGCCCGGGCCGTGCGCCACCTGCGCGGCCCGCTCGGCGGCGACGGCGACGTGCGCGTGCGCGGCCACCGTCCCGGCCAGCGCGTCGCCGGTGGCCGCGACGTAGGCGGCGACGAGGGCGCCCAGCGCGCAGCCGGCGCCGGTGGTGCGGGTCAGCAGCGCCGATCCCCCGCCGACGCGGACGGTCCGCCGTCCGTCGGTGACGAGATCGACCTCGCCGCTGACCGCGACGACCCCGCCGGTGCGCGCCGCGAGCTCGGCAGCCGCCTTGGCCGCGTCGTCGGTGCTGTCGGTGCTGTCCACGCCGCGGCCGCCGCCACCCGCGCCGGTCAGCGCCATGACCTCCGAGGCGTTGCCGCGGACGACGGTGGGCCGCAGTCCGACCAGCTCGGTGGCCAGCCGGGTGCGGTAGACCAGGCCGCCGACGGCGACGGGGTCCAGGACCCACGGCGTCCCGGCGGCGCCGGCCGAGCGGGCCGCCAGCCGCATCGCCTCGGCGGTGCGGGCGTGCACCGTGCCGACGTTGACCAGCACCGCGGAGGCGATGGCGGCGAAGTCGCCGGCCTCCTCGGGTGCGTCGACCATCGCCGGGGCGGCGCCCGCCGCGAGCAGGGCGTTGGCGGTGATCGTCTGCACCACCGTGTTCGTGAGGCAGTGCACCAGAGGGGTGCGTGCGCGGAGCGCCGCGCGGGCGGCGCGCAGATCGACGGCCGGCATGCCGGTGACATCCCTTCGCCAGTGCGAACTGGAGCAGGTTCGACGGGTGTGCTCTCAGTCCCCG
>DATIMX010000264.1:0-3457 GCA_035474935.1 Geodermatophilus sp.
ACCGGAAGGTACGTCGCGGCGTCCGGAGATCGAAAAAGGCTCAGTAGCACCAACCAGGGCCTCCCGGGCGGTCCGCATCGGCTACGTCCCGCCACTGCGGACGATATCGGCGGTCGCCCCGGTGCGGTCAACAGCAACACGAACAGATCATCACGCCGGTCGCCCAGAATTAACGTGTCGGTCTACCGTTCGTCGTTGATCCGCTACCGCCCGTCGTAGATCAAGCAACCCTCAGTACTCGTACGGCCGCGTAGCGCGCTGGGCACGAACGGAGCGTCGAGGAGGCGGAGGTGCTCGACGACGGGGTCGACCCCGGCCCGTGAGAGCCACGTGCGCACCAGTGCGACACCCTCCACCGAGGCGACGACCTGCGTGCGCCACAGCGGGCGGGCGAGCGCGTCAACCACGCGGCGCGCGCGGTGGTCGTCGAGCAGCAGCCACCGTCGCACATGTGCCCGTGCGGCTTCCACGCCGTCCGCCGTGGGCCGGCCGTCGCCGTGGAGCAGCAGCGCCGCGTCCAGCCGGACGCGCCGCAGGGCCGCCAGAGCGACGTCCACCCGCTCGGCGAGGCGACCGTCGGTGTCGACACCGGCCGACGCGAGGACCTGCTCGCTCCACGGCCCCCATCCGGCGCCGACGGCGGTGTCGAGCGCGCACTCGGCAAGGCCCTCGGACAGCACGGTCCACGGCGAACCGGCGACGGTCACGGCGAGCTCGGCGTGTCCGCGCGCGACGGCGAGCTCGGCCCGCACGCACTCGACGTGGTGGCCGGGGTAGGCCTCGTGCGCGAGAAGACGCGGCAACCGGCCCGCAGTCGGCCGTGCGCCCGCGTTGATCCGCACGACCGAGCGACCGAGGCCGGAGTAGGTGTGCAGGGCGCTCCACGGGCCGTCGTCGACGAGGCGGTGACTGACGGCTTCGGACGGCGGCAGTCCGTAGCGGGGAGCCACCCGTGCCCGCAGGCCGGCCGTGAGCGCTCCGACGACCGCGCCGAGCCGGTCGGGATCGACGGCATCGCTCGTCCGTCGGGCGGCCAGCCGCTCGCGGAGCGGCGCGGTCCCGGGCAGCAGCGCGGCGAGCTCGCGGTGGGCGGCCCGGTACTCGTCGGGCTCACCCGGCACCGCGGCGACGTCCAGACACGCCTCCACCTCGACGGCGAACGGCACGTGCTGGCCGGCGAGCCGGCGAGCCCGCCACTCGACGGCCCGCAACTGCCCGGCGAGGAAGCGTTCGCGACCGGGGTCCAGGCCGCAATCGGGAAGCTCGGCCGCGAGCCGGCCGGCCCGCTGCACCAGCTCCGCAGCCGTCGGCACGGGTTCTGCGGCGACGGCCCGGCGCACCGCCCGGTCCGCCGTCACGACCTCCACGAGCTCCGGAACCAGCCGTCGGAGCCGCAGCGCGAGGGCCACGAACTCCCGCCCGGCCCGGTTCGCCTCGCTCACCGCCACACCCTACGGCCGGACCGCGGAGACAGCCCCCGATCACGCAGTGTGCGATCGGGAAAGGTTCCGCCCCCACGGGGTGAAAAGAGATCACGCTGAGTTCGTGCGCGTCGGGCACCGAGCCGCATTCCTCGCCGACGAGTCGCCTGATGGGAGGCGTAACCGACCGCCCAAGTAATCAATTCACTCGATAGTGGTAAGCAATTTGGAACAACGGCCTATGCACCACTAGCTTTATCCGCAGTCGGCGAGTGCTCCCCTGTCAACGCCGACCTGAATTGAGCGCCCGACGTGGTCGGCCTCACGACCCACCAGGAGATCTGCTGTGCTGAAGAAGGCTGGAATCATCCTCGCCGCCACGACCGCCGGCGTTCTGGCGCTGAGCCCGCTGGCGTTCGCCGGCGACAAGGGCCACGACGCCGACAAGCACTACGGCAAGGACGACAAGGGTCACTCGCGCGTTGTCGAGAACGACGTCAACTCGGACAACATCTCGAACGACTGCCAGTTCGGCAACACGACCGGCGACACCAACCAGGGCGTCTTCGGCGGGTCGAGCCTGCTCGGCGTTCTCTCCCCGGTGACCGGCATCGTGGCCAACGCTCCGATCCAGAACAACCTGCTGAACTGCACGAACGTGAACGTCGAGGACGTGGTCGACCTCAACTCGAACAACTCCGACACCAGCGTGCAGCGCACCTGGATCGACGACTCGTTCAACGGCGGCCGTCGCTGAACTGAGTAGCTCCTCCGGAGGGCTCGGACCGTCGGTCCGGGCCCTCCGGCATTTTCCGAGCCGACCGATTCACCCCATCAGGTGCGTAACTTTCGGCCCGAATTCGACAGCCACTCGATAGTGGTACGGAATTTGAATGCCCCCCGCAAGTGCGCTACCTTTCTCTCGGTCGGTGATGCTCCCCCTTGTCGCCGACAGGAAATCAACTGATCCGGAGCACTTCCGGAACCCTCACCAGGAGATGAACATGCTCAAGAAGGCTGGAATCATCGCGGCCGTCGCGGCCACCGGTGTGCTCGCCCTGTCGGGCCTCGCGTTCGCCGACACCACCTCGGGCAACATCGGCAACGACTGCGCCTTCGGCAACACGACCGGCGAGACGACGCAGGGCATCTTCGGCGGGTCGGGCCTGCTCAGTGTGCTCTCCCCGATCACCGGGATCATCGGCAACGCCCCGGTGCAGAACAACGCCGGCAACTGCACGAACGTCAACCTCGAGGACCTGATCGACAGCGGCTCGGGCAACACCACCACGAGCGTCACCGAGCGGGAGATCGAAGACTCGTTCAACCGCTGATCGCGGACGCCTCACCAGAAGGGCCCGGGCCGCATGGTCCGGGCCCTTCTGCACGCCCGCGGCAACGTCCGCGGGCACCTGCCATACGAGCGCAAGCCATATCTCCCGGCCACGATTTCACCCGATCGGGAGCGTAACCAGAACGCGAAAAGAATGGGTCACCCGATAGTGGTACCGGAGTTGATAAGCGACGATCCGCCGTATAGCTTTCTCCTCAGTCGGCGCCGGCTCCCCAACCCGGGCGCAGACTTGAAGAAAATGCTCCGGACCGCGTCCGGACCACTCGTCAGGAGACGAACTGTGCTGAAGAAGGCTGGAATCATCGTGGCCGCGGCCGCCACCGGCTTGCTCGCCGTGTCCTCGGTCGCGTTCGCAGACACGACGGAGGGCAACATCACCAACGACTGCGCCTTCGGCAACTCCACGGGCGAGACGTCGCAGTTCGTCGACGGCGGCAGCAACCTGCTCGCCAGCATCGGCAACCTCGTCACCGGAGCGGTCGTCAACGTCCCCGCGCAGACCAACGCCCTCAACTGCACGAACCTGAACGTCGAGGACGTCATCGACCAGGACTCGAACAACACGACCCGCACGCTGACCGAGACCGAGATCGAGGACTCGTTCAACCAGTCGCACCACCGCCGCTGATCTTCACCGGCACCTGAGAAAGGGCTCGGACCTCACGGTCCGGGCCCTTTCTGC
>DATIMX010000265.1:0-11076 GCA_035474935.1 Geodermatophilus sp.
ATGCTCGACTTCACCACCTGCACCGAGTGCGGGCGGTGCCAGAGCCAGTGCCCGGCGTGGAACACGGGCAAGCCGCTCAGCCCCAAGATGGTGATCATGGACCTGCGGGACCACCTGTACGCCAAGGCCCCGTACCTGCTGGGCGAGAAGACCGCGAGCGAGACCGCGCCGGACTACGACGTCCTCGAGCCCAGCGACGAGCAGGTCTGGGCGTCGGGTTACGCCCGCATCGAGGGCACCAACGACGCGCAGGCCCACCGCCCGCTCGTCGGCACCCTCGAGGAGGGCGGGGTCATCGACCCCGACGTGCTGTGGAGCTGCACCAACTGCGGCGCCTGCGTCGAGCAGTGCCCGGTCGACATCGAGCACATCGACCACATCGACGACATGCGCCGCTACCAGGTGCTCATCGAGTCCAACTTCCCCTCCGAGGCCGGCGTGATGCTGCGCAACCTGGAGAACCGCGGCAACCCCTGGGGCGTCAGCCCCAGCACCCGCGAGGACTGGATGAAGGACCTGGACTTCGAGGTCCGGCAGGCCGACGGCCCGCTGCCCCACGAGGTCGAGTACCTGTTCTGGGTCGGCTGCGCCGGCGCCATCGACGACCGCGCCAAGAAGGTCACCAAGGCCGTCGCGGAGCTGCTGCACACCGCCGGTGTCGAGTTCGCCGTCCTGGGCTCCGGGGAGACCTGCTCCGGCGACCCGGCCCGCCGCATGGGCAACGAGTTCGTCTTCCAGATGCTGGCCCAGGAGAACGTCGAGACCCTCAACGGCGTCTTCGAGGGCCGCGTGCCGGGCATGCGCAAGATCGTCACCACCTGCCCGCACTGCTTCAACTCGCTGGGCCGGGAGTACCCGCAGGTCGGTGGCGAGTACGAGGTCGTCCACCACACCCAGCTGCTCAACCAGCTGGTGGCCGACGGCCGGCTGACCCCGGTCACGCCGGTCGACCGCAAGGTCACCTACCACGACCCGTGCTTCCTCGGCCGGCACAACAAGGTCTACACGCCGCCGCGGGAGATCCTCGAGTCCGTCCAGGGTCTCTCCACCCAGGAGATGCACCGCTGCAAGGACCGCGGCTTCTGCTGCGGCGCCGGCGGCGCCCGCATGTGGATGGAGGAGAAGATCGGCAAGCGGATCAACATGGAGCGCACCGAGGAGGCGCTCGACCTCGATCCGGACGTCATCTCCACCGCCTGCCCGTTCTGCATCACGATGCTCAGCGACGCGCTGACGACGAAGAAGCAGAACGGCGAGGCCGGTGAGCACGTCGAGGTCCTCGACGTCAGCCAGATCCTGCTGCGCTCGCTCGCCCCGGTCGGCACGCCGGGCACCGAGCACGGCGCGGACGTCGGTACGAAGGACGACGACGTGGCCGGCACCGGTTCCGCGGCGACGGAGCACGGCGCGCAGTAAGAGGACCCCCCTGCCCCCCACCGCTCGCAGGCTCGAGGCGGGACCCTGCAGGGGGGCCGTTCCAGTACGTCACCAGGCTCGCGGCGGGGGACCGGGGCGGGCCGGACCACCGCGACGACGGCGCGTGTCCCCACCCGGGGCACGCGCCGTCGTCGTCCCGGGCGGGTCCGCGATCCGCCGGGTGGAGCGACCCGGTGCTGCTCCCCCTTCGGGTCACCGTGCCACCGGACCGGACCACTGAGGTCCTCGACCTCTTCTCCGGCTCCGCCGGCACCGCGCACCTCGTCGTCCTGCCGGACCCTGAACCCGGCTCTCAGGCCGTCCGCGCCGAGGAGGACCATCGTCGGGTGACCAGCAGCGACATCCCCGACCACCGCCGGGGCCTGCTGCTCGTCGGGACGGCGATCGTCCTGACCGGGCTGAACCTGCGGACGGCGGTCAACAGCGTCGGCCCGGTGCTGCAGGAGATCCAGTCCGGGCTGGGCATCTCCAGCGGGCTGACCGGGCTGCTGACCAGCCTGCCGGTGATCTGCTTCGCCGCCATCGGCTTCGCCGCTCCTCCGCTGAGCGCGCGGTTCCGCGACGCGCACGTGCTGGCCGGTGCGCTGCTCGTCATGGCCGCGGGCCTGGTCCTGCGGGCGGTGGCCGGGGCCTTCTGGCTCTTCATCGCCGGCACCGTGCTGGCGATGGTCGGCGGCGCGCTGGGCAACGTGCTGCTCCCCAGCCTGGTGAAGCGGTACTTCCCGACGCGCACCGGGCTGCTCGTGGGCGCCTACAGCACCGCGATGTCCGTGGGTGGGGCGGTGGCCTCGGTGTCGGCCGCGCCGATCGCCCGGGCCGCCGGGGACGCCGGCTGGCGCTGGGCCCTCGGTATCTGGGCGGTGCCCGCGCTGGTGGCCGCGCTGCCGTGGCTGGCGGTGCGAAGCCCGGAGGGCGCCTCGCGGACGACGCACGTGGCGCTGCGGTTGCGGTCGCTGCTGCACAGCCCCACGGCGGTCGCCCTCGCGGCCTTCTTCGGCCTCCAGGCGATGCAGGCCTACGTCATCATCGGCTGGTCCGCGCAGTACCTGCGGGACTCCGGCCTCGACGCAGCGACCGCCGGGCTGCTGCTCGGCGTCAACACCGTCGTCGTCATCCCGCTCAACGCCGTCGTTCCGGTGCTGACCGTGCGTCCGCGGGCGCAGCGACCGCTGCTGGCCGCCTTCGGCGCCTGCTACGTCGCCGGCTGGCTGGGCCTGCTGCTGGCGCCGCGGACCGTCCCGTGGCTGTGGATGAGCCTGCTCGCCCTGGGCATGGGGACCTTCGCGATGGTTCTCACCCTCATCGGGCTGCGCGCCCGCACGCCCGAGACCACCGCCGCCCTGTCCGCCGTCGTCCAGGGGTGGGGGTACCTGCTCGCCGCCGGCGGACCCCTGCTGGTCGGCGTCCTGCTAGGCGCCACCGGCAGCTACACCGGCATGTTCGTCCTCGCGCTCACCGGCGTCGCGGCACTGATGGTCACCGGCTGGCTGGCCACCCGGGAGCGCTTCGTGGACGACGAGGTGGCCGCCCGGGACGCGGCCGGGACGGTCAGGGAGGCGGACGCCGCGTCTCCGCGCGGGTGAAGCCGCGGAACGACCGCGAGGGCGTCGGGCCGCGCTGGTCCTGGTAGCGGGAGCCGTAGACCGCCGAGCCGTACGGGTGCTCGGCCGGGGTGGTCAGCCGGAACAGGCACAGCTGGCCGATCTTCATGCCGGGCCACAGCGTGATCGGCAGGTTCGCCACGTTGGACAGCTCGAGCGTGATGTGCCCGGAGAAGCCCGGGTCGACGAAGCCCGCCGTCGAGTGGGTGAGCAGTCCGAGACGGCCCAGGGAGCTCTTGCCCTCGAGCCTCGCTGCGAGGTCGTCCGGGACCGTGACGACCTCGAGGGTCGAGCCGAGCACGAACTCACCCGGGTGCAGCACGAACGGCTCGTCGTCGTCGGGCTCGACCAGCGTGGTCAGGTCGTCCTGCTGCTGCGCGGGGTCGATGTGGGTGTAGCGCGCGTTGTTGAAGACCCGGAAGTAGCGGTCCAGCCGGACGTCGATGCTCGACGGCTGCACCAGCGCCTTGTCGTAGGGCTCGATGCCCAGGCGGCCCTCGGAGATCGCGGCCGTGATGTCGCGGTCGGACAGCAGCATGCAGCGGAGTCTAGGGACGAGCCCGCTCACCACTCCGGGCGAATCCGGCCGGCAGGCGCTCAACCGGGCGCACCGGGACGCCGATCCCCTCGCGCCGGCCCCTCCCGGGCCGGCCGGAACCCGGGGCTGCCTGCCCCGGTGGAGTGGAGGGTCCGTGTCCCAGTCCCGAGGAGCGCCGCTGCGCCGCGGCGCCCTGGCGGTCGTGCTCGTCACCGCCTCGATCGCCGGATACGCCGGTGCCGCCGCCTACAGCGCACTCGCCTCCCCGGCCGTGCCGGTGGTCAACGACTTCGGCCCCGGCGACGGGCTCACCCGGTACGTGCTCACCGCCGACGAGGGCGTCAGCCCGGCCGACCTGGTCGGTGCGGTCACCCCCGCGGACGGCGTCGTGAACGCCCAGCCGGTCGGCGCCGACCGCGCGCTGGTCGCCACCGAGGGGCTGGCGCCGCACGACCTCGAGGCGCTGCCCGGCGTCGCCGACGCCGAGTACTCGCCGGCGGTGCCGGTCGCCGCCGGGACGGTGGCCGACCCCTACTGGCCGCAGTACGGGTGGAACCTGGAGAACACCGGCACCAACGCGTACGGCCAGACCGCGGTCGCCGACGCGGACGACGACGTCACCACGGGTTGGCAGGCCGGCACCGGCGAGGACGTCGTCGTCGCCGTCGTCGACACCGGCTACGACTCCGACCACCCGGATCTGGCCGGCGCGCTGTGGACCAACCCGGCCGAGTCCTGCGGCCCGGTCGACCGCGACGGCAACGGCAAGGCCGGCGACTGCCACGGCTGGAACTTCACGACCGGCAGCGCCGACGTCGACAACGGCGCGGGCGGCACCCACGGTGCCAGCGTGGCCGGCGCGGTGGGCGCCCGGGCCGGCAACGGCCTGGGCACCGCCGGCGTGGCCCCGGGCGTCACCATCATGCCGCTGGTCATCGGTACCGGCGGGTCGGTCGACCTGACCCTGGGCGCCGAGGCGATCCGCTATGCGGCCGACCACGGCGCCGACGTCGTCAACGCCTCGTGGGGCGGGCCGGCCGGGGGCTGGGCCCTGGACAACCTGCGCTCCGCCGTCACCTACGCCGCGAGCAGGGGCGTGGTGGTCGTCGTCGCGGCCGGCAACGACGCCCGCGACCGGGACGCCGCCCCGCTGTACCCGGCCAGCCTCACCGAGGCCAACGTCGTGACCGTCGGGTCCTCGACGGCGGCGGACACCCGCAGCGACTTCTCCGCGTGGGGCGCCGGCTCGGTCGACCTCTTCGCGCCGGGCACGACGGTCTTCACCACCTGGAACGACGGCGGCTACCGGATGGTCAGCGGGACGTCGATCGCCTCGCCGCAGGTGGCCGGGGCGATGGCGCTCTACCGGCAGGCGATGCCGAACGCGACGCCGCAGCAGCTCCGCCAGGCCCTGCTCCAGGACGTCGACCCGGTCGCCGCCCTCGCCGGGAGGTCGGTCACCGGTGGCCGGCTCTCGCTGAGCCGCCTGCCGGCCCGCGCCGCGGACGTCGTCTCCTACACCTTCACCTCGATGACCGCGCCCGCCGGCGTCGTCACCCCGCGCGTGGCCGCGGCGGGGTCGCCCGGGGCCGGCGACTACGGCGTCACCCTCGGTCTGGGCATGGAGCACGAGGGCGAGGTCTGGGCCGTCTCCGGCGTGCAGCTCACCGTCGGTGGCACCGCGCTGGCGACCGACGACACCGGGACGGCGCGCTTCCCGCTCGGTCGGGCAGCGGGCCCGGCCGACCTCGCCCTGTCCCCCTCCGTGGAGCTCGGCGACGGCCGGTACGTGCTGACCGTCCAGCTGGACCGCGACGGCACCGCCCTCGGGCGCGCGTACGCCGCTCCCCTGCTCGTCGGGACGGCGGCCGCGCCCGCGCCGGGCCGCGACGCCGGCACCCCCGGCACCGGCCCGTCGGGCTCGGCCGGCCCCGGATCGGGCGGCTCCGGGTCGGCAGGCAGCGGGTCGGCAGGCAGCGGGTCCGGCTCCGCCGGCCCGGGGTCGGCGGGCACCGGCACCGGCACCCGCACTGGCACCGGCGGTCCGAGCTCCGGGGGCTCCGGAAGCGGTGGGACGGACCGGTCCGGCTCGTCGGGCAGCGGCTCCGGCACCGGCGGCAGCGGCTCCGGCTCCGGCTCCGACGGTGCCGACTCCGGCAGCGGCGGCAGCGGAGCGAGCGGCTCCGGCCGCAGCGACGCCGGCAGCGGCTCCGGGAGCACCCCGGACGTGCCGTCCGGCCGAACTCCGCCGTCCACGCCCGACGTGCCCTCGGGCACCCGGACGCCGACGTCCCCCGAGACCCCCGGCGGCTCGGGCGGCCCGACCCCCGGCGGGCAGGTCGTCTACCCGTCCGTCGGCCCCTTCGGGATCACCTCGCTGAGCCCGGCCCGGGTGGGCACCGCCGGCGGGACGCTGGTCACCATCACCGGCGCCGCGCTGCCGGCCGACCCGCGGGTGCGCATCGGCGACTCGGCGGCGGCCACCGTGGTCCGCGCGTCGACGACCCAGGTCGTCGTCCGGGTCCCCGCCCGGGCGGCGGGCGTGTACGACGTGCACGTCTTCGCCCCGGACGGCCGGCACTCGGTGCTGACCGCAGCGCTGACCTACACCGACGCCACGGGCGGGACGGCGCCGGGCGGCAGCACGCCGGGCGGTACCGGGACCGGCGGCCCGGGCGGGAGCTCGGGCGGCGGCGGCTCCTCCGGCGGGACCGGCGGCGGCAGCGGCGGCGACGGCTCCGCGGGCGCCGGCAGCCCGGGTGACGTGCGCACCGGCCCGGGTGGGTTCCGACTGGTCCGCAGCGCGGTCTTCTCCGGCCTGCGGACGGTCTGGTCGACCGACTGCTCGACGTCCTGCAGGGGCGTCCGGATCTGATCACTCCCGCGCCACCGGCCGGCTCCCCGCCGGCCGGTGGCGCGGCGCCGTCCGCGGGATGCGTGCGCCCAACTCGACCGCCCCGCCGGACTGCCGATGGAGAAGGGGACGACACCGTCCCGCAGGACCGGAGGACCCCTTGCTCGACATCCACCACCGGCCGGGCCCACGGGGAGCCGGCCGGGGCGTCGCACCCACCGGGGAGGCGCGCACCTTCGCCCCGGACGAGCTCATCGTCTCCAAGACCGACCTCCGCGGCGTGATCACCTACGCCAACGACGTCTTCCTGCGGATCAGCCGGTACGAGCTCGACGAGGTGCTCGGCCGGCCGCACAACCTGATCCGCCACCCGGAGATGCCCCGCGCGGTCTTCGCGCTGCTGTGGCAGACCCTCTCCGAGGGGCGCGAGCTGTTCGCCTACATCAACAACCTGGCCTCGGACGGCGCGCACTACTGGGTGCTCGCGCACGTCACGCCGTCCTACTCCGCCGACGGCGCGGTCATCGGCTACCACTCCAACCGGCGCCGTCCCTCGCCCGGCGCGATCCGCACGGTGACCCCGCTGTACCGGCGGCTGGTCGAGGAGGAGCGGCGCCACCCCACGGCCAAGGCCGCCGTGGCCGCCTCCTCCCGGCTGCTCGACGAGCTGGTCGCGGCGGAGGCCGGCTCGTACGAGGAGTTCATCTGGTCGGTCATCGCGCGAGAGGAGCGCTGAGGTGGGCATCCGCAGACGGCCCGAGGGCGGGCGGCGCAGCGACGCCGAGGAGCTGGCGGTGTACCGCGCCTTCGTGCAGCAGCTGACCCGGACCTGCCAGGCGGCCGCGCACGGCGACCTGGAGGCCCGCAGCCGCCCGACGGCGGGCGTGGCCGACGTGCCGGAGCTGCAGGCCCTCAACGACGCCGTGAACTCCGTGCTCGACGTGTCCGACGCCTTCGTGCGGGAGGCCTCGGCCGCGCTGACGTCCGCGGCGTCCGGCCGGTTCCACCGCTCGGTGCTGATCGGTGGCCTGGCCGGCGCCTACCGCAAGGGCGCGACCGACATCAACGCCGCACGGGACGCGATGCGGGAGACCGCCGGTCGGGTCACCGAGGCGACGAACGCCCGCCTGCTGCTGGCCGACGAGTTCGAGACCGTCGTCCTCTCGACGTCGGAGCAGGTGGCCACCGCGTCGACGGAGATGAGCGCGTCCGCGTCCGGGCTGGCCGAGGCCGCCTCGGCCGCGAGCGCCCAGGCCTCCACCGCGCAGGAGACGATGAGCACGCTCACCCGGTCGGCGGCTGAGATCCGGGACGTCATCGCGCTGATCGACTCCGTCGCGGCCCAGACCCGGCTGCTGGCGCTCAACGCGACCATCGAGGCGGCCCGGGCCGGCGAGGCGGGCAAGGGCTTCGCCGTCGTCGCCTCGGAGGTCAAGGACCTCGCCGACCAGACCGGCCGCGCCACCGAACGGGTCACCGCCCAGGTCGAGCAGATCCGGGCCGCCTGCGAGGAGGTCGCCGCGGTCATGACCCGGGTCGGGACGACGGTCACCGAGATGAACGGCGTGGTGGACGGCATCGCCGCCGCGGTCGACGGCTCGGCGTCCCTGGGTCCCGGCGGCCAGGACGTCACCGGGCTGTCCCAGCTGGCCGAGCGGCTGCGCTCGGAGGCGACCGGCTTCCTCGGCGCGATGCGCCGCTGATCCCCCGGGGTACCGTTCGGTCCCGGTGCTCGCCCAGGCCGGTGACCGGGACCGACGTGTGTCCGCACCACGTCGGCAGGAGCAGAGGACCAGCACGGGGAGGTGCGCCGGTAGGTGAGCACAGGCGCCCGCCCGTCCTCGGCCCCCGGGGACGACGAGCTCTTCGGTGACGGTGGCGAGAACGGCCGGCTGATGGCCGCCCTGGACTGGTCCGCCACCCCGGTGGGCCCGGTCGACGCCTGGCCGGCCAGCCTGCGCCACGCCGTCCGCACGGTGCTGGTCTCGCGCTTCCCGATGATCCTGACGTGGGGACCGGGCTACACGCAGTTCTACAACGACGCCTACGCGACGCTGATCGGCACCAAGCACCCCGGCGCCATCGGCGACGACCTGCGAGTGACTCTCGCCGAGGGCTGGGCGGCGCTGCAGCAGCCGGTGGAGCACGCGATGGCCGCCCGCGAGGCGTCCTGGATCCCGCAGCTGCTCCTGCTCCTCGAGCGAGCCGGCTACCGCGAGGAGACCTACTTCACCGTCTCCCACGCCCCCGCCTACGGCGACGACGGCCGCGTCGCGGGCATGCACGCGGTCTGCACCGAGGTGACCCGGCAGGTGCTGGCCGAGCGCCGGCAGCGGCTGCTGCACGACGTCGCGACGTCGACCGGTGAGCTGGTCGACGAGACCGCGACGGTGGCGGCGATGACCGCCGCGCTGGCCGGCGACCCGCTCGACGTGCCGTTCGCCGCCGTCTACCTCGCCGCCCCCGGCACACCCGGGCTCCGCCGCGCCGCGGTGGTCGGCTGCGCACCCGGACAGCTGCCCGAGGTCGCCGCCTCACCCGACGAGCTGCTCCCCCTGCCCGTCGCCGACCTGGGCGTCGTCGGCGGGCCCTTCGGCGACGCCGTCACCGAGGCGGTCGTCCTCCCCCTCGGCAGCCCGGACGGCGATGGCGTGGGCGCGCTGGTGGTCGGCGTGAACCCCAACCGCGCGCTGGACGAGGAGTACCGCTCCTTCCACGAGCTGCTGGCCGGCCAGTTCGCCGCCGCCGTCCGCAACGCCCGCGCCTACGCCGAGGAGCGCGCCCGGGCCGAGGCGCTGGCCGAGCTCGACCAGGCCAAGACGGCGTTCTTCGCCAACGTCAGCCACGAGCTGCGCACCCCGCTCACCCTGCTGCTGGGCCCGATCGCCGACACCCTCGCCGAGCACGGACCCGCGCTGCCCCCCGGCGTCCGCGGGTCGCTGACCCTGGCGCTGCGCAACGGCCAGCGCCTGCAGCGGCTGGTCAACGACCTGCTGGAGTTCGTCAGCATCGAGGCCGGCCGGGCGTCCGCGGTGCGGGTGGAGACCGACGTCGCCGCCTTCACCGCCGAGCTCGCCGGGGTGCTGCGGGCCGCCGCCGAGCGCGCGGGCCTGCGGCTCACCGTCGACTGCCCGCCGCTGGACCGGCCCGCCCACGTCGACCCGCGGATGTGGGAGAAGATCGTCCTCAACCTCGTCGCCAACGCGGTGAAGTACACCTTCGTCGGCGGCATCGACGTCACGCTGCGGGCCGACGGCGACGACCTGGTGCTGACGGTGGCCGACACCGGCGTGGGCATCCCCGCCGCGGAGCTGCCGCACCTGTTCGAGCGGTTCCACCGCGGTGTGGGCACCGCGGCGCGCAGCCGCGAGGGCAGCGGGCTGGGCCTGGCCCTCGTGCACGAGCTGGTCACCCTGCACGGCGGCGGGGTCAGCGCCACCAGCGAGCCCGGCACCGGCAGCACGTTCACGGTGCGGGTGCCCTTCGGCGCGCCCGACGCCCCGGCCGGCGCCCCCGCCGTCCCCTCGGCGTCCTCGCGCGGCGGGGTGGTCACGCCGTGGGACGACCTCCCCGACGCCGCGGGCCCCCGGACGCCGGCCGCCATCCCCGGCACCAGCGTGCTGGTCGTCGACGACAACGCCGACATGCGCGCCTACCTGACCCGGCTGCTGTCCGCGGTCTGGACGGTCCGGACGGCGACCAACGGCCAGGAGGCGCTGGAGAGCATCGCGGCCGCGCGGCCCGACGTCGTCGTGACTGACGTGATGATGCCCGGACTCGACGGCTTCGACCTGCTGCGCGCCCTGCGGGCCGACCCCGCCGTGCGCGACGTCCCGGTCGTCATGCTCACCGCCCGGGCCGGCCAGGAGGCCGCGGTCGAGGGCTTCGACGCCGGGGTGGACGACTACCTGGCCAAGCCGTTCGAGTCCGCCGAGCTCCTCGGGCGCCTGCGCGCGGTCCTGGAGCGCGCGGCCGGGCGCGCGGCCGGCGTCCACCGTCCCGCGCCCCCCGCTCCGCCGTCGGCGACCGCCGCGGCCGACGGGGACGCCGCGCCCGCGGTGCCGCCCCGCCCGCGCCCGCCGGTGACCCCACCCGCGACCGCGCCGTCCGCCGGGGGTCAGGCGCCGCCGGCTCCCGTCGCCCCCGTGGACACCGCCGTCCGCCGGCACTGGCGCTTCCCGTCCGACGCCCGGTCCGTCGCGGCGCTGCGCCGGCGGCTGCGGGCGCTGTTCGCCGAGGCCGGCCTGGACGAGGACCTCGCCTACGACGTGGTCCTGGCGGCCTGCGAGGCGGCCACGAACGCCATCGAGCACGCCCAGGACCCCGCCGAGCCGGTCATCGACGTCGGCGCCGAGGTCGTGGGAGGCCGGGTGGAGGTCGCGGTCCGCGACTACGGCCGGTGGCGCGAGCGGGTGCCGAGCATGGACCGCGGCCGGGGCTCGATGCTGATGAGCGCCGTCGGGGAGGTCACCGCGACGCCCAGCCCGGCCGGCACCACCGTCGTCATCCGCACCGGCGGCCCCCCGCTCCCCTCCGACGGGGCGCTCCGGTAAGCTCGGGTCGCACTCCGCGGGTGTAGTTCAATGGCAGAACATCAGCTTCCCAAGCTGACAGTGCGAGTTCGATTCTCGTCACCCGCTCCAGGT
>DATIMX010000266.1:0-2365 GCA_035474935.1 Geodermatophilus sp.
CTGGGGACCGCCGTTCGTCCAGCCCCGCGGCTCCGACGACGAGGCGAGCCGGGAGTCCACCTACTTCCTGTCCGCCAACCGCAACAAGGAGTCGATCACCCTCGACCTGAAGGCCGACGACGACCGGCAGGTCCTGCTCGACCTCGTCCGGCACGCGGACGTGCTCGTCGAGAACTTCCGCACCGGCGTGCTCGAGCGGCTCGGCCTCGGGATCGACACACTCCACGAGCTGAACCCCGGCCTGGTCATCCTCTCCATCACCGGCTTCGGGCACGACGGCCCGGAGGGCGGCCGCGCCGGCTACGACCAGATCGCGCAGGGCGAGGCCGGGCTGATGTCGCTGACCGGGTCGAACCCGGACGACCCGCAGAAGGTCGGCACACCGATCGCCGACCTCCTCGCCGGCATGTACGGCGCATACGGCGTGCTGGCCGCGCTCCTCGAGCGTGCACGTACCGGAGTCGGCAAGGTGGTGCGCACGTCCCTGCTGTCGGCGGTCGTCGGGGTGCACGGCTTCCAGTCGACCCGCTGGACGGTCGCCGGTCAGGTCGGCCGCGCCCAGGGGAACCACCACGCCTCGATCGCGCCCTACGGGCTGTTCCACTGCGCCGACGGCTTCGTCCAGATCGCCGTCGGCAGCGAGGGGCTGTGGCGGCGGTTCTGCGCCGGTTTCGGTCTCGACCCCGCCACTCCCGGGTTGGAGACGAACGGGCAGCGCGTCGCCGAGCGCGACCGGCTCATCGAGATCATCGAGGGGGTGTTCGCCGGGTGGAAAGCGGCCGACCTGCTCGTCCGCCTCGACGAGATCGGCGTCCCCGCCGGGAAGGTCCGGACCCTCGACGAGGTCTACGCCTGGGAGCAGACCCGCAGTCAGGGGCTCGTCATCGAGGTCGAGCACAGCACCCTCGGACGCCTTCAGCTCGCCGGACCGCCGCTGCGGTTTTTCGACGCCGACGGGCACGAGGTCACCCGGACCACCCACACCGCTCCGCCCACGCTCGACGGCGACGGTGCCTCCGTCCGCGCGTGGCTCGCCGAGAACTCCTGATCACCAGAACCACCCCCACAAGAATGGAAGCTTCATGCAGCCGTTCGTCATCAACAGCCACGGGCGGATGGTCTTCCCGTCCAACTTCCTGCCCGAACTCGACTTCTCGGTCATCGACGACCTGGGTCAGCTCGAAGCGGTGATCCGCCGCGACTTCGAGGCCAAGGCCCCCAGCGGGACCGACATCCTGCAGCGGATCGAGGCAGGCGGCCACTACTCGAACCGCTTCGAGCTCATGCGCGACGTCGCGCTCAACATGTTCTGGACCAACCGGTTCGCGATGACCATGTACGACAAGCGCCCCACCCGTTGGCGCGACGTGCCGCGCAACCGCGACGACGTGTTTCTCCCGGTGCTGACGCCGTGGGAGGACGCGGAGCGCAAGGTCGCCGCCATCGAGGAACTGTTCGCCGCACTTCCGGCCACCTGGGACGGCGAGGTCGAGGACCGGATCTTCCAGGTGCTGTTCGACGTGCTGCGCCACCGGCGCTTCCACGCGACCGAGCTGCCGGCCGTCAAGCCCACCGTCGCCGAGATCCTCGCCCAGCCCGACAGCCTCACCTACTCCTTGGCGTCCTACGACGCCGACTACCCGGTCTACGGCTACCAGCAGATCCTCGACTGCACCGAGGAGGTCGCCGAGCTGGAGGCCCTGCACCGGTGGGCCATGGTCCTGCACAACCAGTACCCGTGGGACCGCACGCACACCCGGCTCACCCCGGTCAAGGAGCTGCGCGACGACGACTACGTGGTCGTCTTCCATCCCCGCGGCCGCGAGGTGCAAGACTTCATCCGACGCACCACCCATGGTGGCTCGACCAGTGCGCGCCAGAACATGGGGACGTCGAACCCCGTGGAGGCCAAGCCTCCGATCCGGCCTTACCCCCCGATCCGCGTGCGTGAGCGGTTCGGCGTGCTGCCGAAGGTCGAGGCGCTGGCCGCGGTCAAGGGCGAGCGCCTGTGCACCAACGACGACATCATCCGGAACACCGCCTACAGCTGGTCGCCCATGTCGGCCCAGGAGATCACCGACAAGACCGGCATCGAGTCACGGGCCTACACCTCCCGCCCACTGGAGGATCTCGCGCTCCAGGCCGCCCGCGCGGCCCTGAAGCACGCGGGCCGCCGTCCGGAGGAGATCGGCGCGGTGCTGTTCTGCACGTGCACCAGCAGCCGGCTGATCCCGTCGGCCGCGACGTGGCTGTCGGGGCAGTTGGGCATGCAGCAGACCCACGCCTCCTGCGACATCGTGGCGGCCTGCGCCGGACTCCCCTACGGCCTGGCGGAGGCCACCCGGCTGCTGCAGGAGGTGGACCG
>DATIMX010000267.1:0-9427 GCA_035474935.1 Geodermatophilus sp.
GGTTGTGCACGTCCGTGCCGTCGGGCGCGCGCATCGTCACCACGCTGGCCTCCCCCTCGGCGAACCGCAGATCGGCGCGCGGGCAGGTGAACCCGGTCGGGCCCCACCACGCGCGCACGAGCTCCGGTTCGCGCCACGCCCGCCACACGGCCTCCGGCGGCGCCGCGACGACCCTGCTGACCTGGAAGGCCCCGCCGGGGGCAGCTGGGTGGGTCGCCGTCACCTCGCACCTCCTCGTCGTCCCCCCGTTCTGACCCGACCGGTGGCCGGGACTCATCGCGCCACACGTCCGGGAGCACCCCGCACCGCGGCCACGATCGCGCGATGCACGGCTGCCGGACCCTCTACGGGCGCCGGCCACCCCCGTGCGAGCATCCAGGACGTGCCGCGGCGGGGGCGGGGGGAGCTGCCCCGTGAGGTCGGCATCCTCGCCGTCGTCGCCTTCGTCGTCGCGCTCGGCTTCGGCATCGTCGCACCGGCCATCCCCCTGTTCGCCCGGGCCTTCGGCGTCGGGACGACGGCCGTCGGGCTCGCCGTCAGCGCCTTCGCGTTCTTCCGCTTCGTGTCCGCCTTCGGCGGCGGCTCCCTGGTCGAGCGGTTCGGCGAGCGCACGGTCCTCTCGGCCGGCCTCGCCATCGTCGCGGTCACCACCGGGCTGGCCGGCCTGGCGACGTCCTTCCCGCTGTTCCTCGTCCTCCGTGCGGCCGGTGGCGTGGGCAGCGCCATGTTCACCGTCGCCGCCCTGTCGCTGCTGCTGCGGGTCGCCCCGCCCTCCCACCGCGGACGCGCCGCGGCCACGTGGCAGGGCGGGTTCATCCTCGGCGGGATCGCCGGTCCGGCGGCCGGCGGGCTGCTCGCCGAGCTCTCCCCGCGCCTGCCCTTCTTCCTCTACGCCGGCTTCCTGCTCCTCGCCGGCTCGGTCGCGATGGTGCTGCTGCGCCCGTCGGTGACCCCGCAGCGCTCGGCGGCACCCGCGGTGACCGGACCCGATCTCGCCGCCGACCCGGTCGGCCTGCGGACGGCCCTGCGCTCGCGCGTCTACCTCACCGCGCTGGTGGCCAACCTCGGCGTGGGCTGGGTGCTCTTCGGCGTCCGCAACTCGCTGGTGCCCCTCTACGTCACCGAGGAGCTGGGCCGCAGCGTCGCGTGGGCCGGCGCCGGACTGCTGGCGGGCTCGGTCGCGCAGGCCCTCGGCCTGCTGCGGTCCGGTCGCCTGGCCGACACGTGGGGACGGCGTCCCGCGCTCGTCCTCGGTGCCGCGCTGGCCACGGTCTCGACGGCGGCCCTGGTCCTGCCGCCTGTCCTGTGGGTCTTCCTCCTGTCCATGGCCCTCTTCGGGCTGGGCGCCTCGTTCCTCGCCAGCGTGCCGGCGGCACTGGTCGCCGACGTCAGCCCGGCCCGCGGCGGTCGGGTCGTGGCGGTGTTCCAGATGTCGGCCGACCTCGGCGCCATCGCCGGTCCCCTCGTGGCCGGCTGGCTCACCGACGTCGCCTCCTACCAGGTGGCCTTCGCCGTCACCACGGCCGTGCTGGCCGCCGGGCTCGGTGCCGCCCTCGCCCTCCCGCGGACAGCGGGTGCAGCCGTCCGGAGCTAGGCCGCCGGAGGGTCCGCCGCGGGGTCCCCGGAGCGTCGGGTGACCCCCGCCACGGCGATGAGCGAGGTCACAGGACGATCACGCCGGATCGCCTTCCGTCACGGGTCCGGGCCGCCGATGACCCCTCTGGCCAATCCCGCAGTGCGCTCACCGACGAGCGCCGGGGCCGGCGTGTGGCTGGACAGCCTGCCGGTGGCCACGCCCATCGCCGTCCACCGAACGGATCCCCGCTCCACCATGATCGCCGCCCTCGGCTCCACCGCGGCCGCCCTCAGCATCACCGTCGTCTGGCCCCAGGTCTGGCTCTCCTGCCGGCACGGCCGCACGCTCGGTCTCTCCCCGACCGGCAGCTGGCTCGCCGTCGGTCTCAACCTCTGCTGGCTGACCTTCGGTCTCCTCGTCGGTGACGGACCGCAGATCGCCACCCACGCCGTCGTCGGCGCCGGCAACACCGCCGTCCTCGTCGCCCTCCTCCGCGCCCAGCCGCAGCTGCGCACGAGGCAGCAGCTCCGGCGCACCGCCGCGGGAGCCGCCGGCCTGGCCGCGCTCGCCGCGGGCAGCGTCGTCGCCGTCGTCCTCGGTGCCGCGACGGCCGCTGTCGCGGCCGGGCTCAGCGCGGTCGTCACCCTGGTCGGGATCGTCGCCGCGCTGCCCCAGCTGCTGGGCATCCTGTGCGACCGGACCCAGGACCTGTCCGGGATGTCCCCGGCGCGCTGGTACCTCGGCGCCGGCTCGTGCGCCTCGTGGACGGCCTACGGCTGGCTGCTCGGTCAGCCGACGGTGTGGCTGTCGGCCGGCTTCGGGCTGGTCTGCGCGGTCGCGACCTGTGCCGTCCTGTGGACCCGTGGGACGGCTCCCCGCGCCGTCCCGCGGCCGGCGTCCCGAGCGGTGCTGGCCGCGGCCTGACCTCCCGGCTGCGCCCGGCGCGGTCCCGTCGTCCGTGGTAGGCACCGGGCACGGCCGACGACGGGAGGACGACGTGCAGGCAGTGCTCATGGAGCGGACCGGTGGCCCCGAGGTGCTGACCGTCCGCGAGGTGCCCGAGCCCGAGCCCGGTGAGGGCCAGGTCCTGGTCGACGTGGCGGCCGTGGGCGTCAACTTCCGTGACGTGTACGAGCGCGAGGGGCGTCCGCCCTACGGCGGCGACCTGCCCCGGGTCGTCGGCGCGGAGGGGGCGGGCACCGTCGTCGGCACGGGGGAGCGGGTCGCCTGGCTCGACGTCGCCGGCAGCTACGCCGCCCGGGTGGCCGCGCCGCGGGAGAAGCTGGTCCCGGTGCCCGACGACGTCCCCCTCGACGTGGCCGCCGCCGTGATGCTGCAGGGCTGCACCGCCCAGTACCTGGCCGCCGACTCGTACCCCGTCGCGGAGGGTGACTGGGTGGTCGTGCACAGCGCGGCCGGGGGAGTCGGGCTGCTGCTCACCCAGCTGGTGCGCGAGCGCGGCGGCCACGTGCTGGCCACGGTCTCCACCGAGGCGAAGGCCGAACTCGCCCGGGGAGCCGGTGCCGACGAGGTGGTGGTCGGCTACGACGGCTTCCCGGAGCGGGTCCGCGAGCTCTCCGGCGGCGAGGGTGCTGCGGCCGTGTACGACGGCGTCGGACGGACGACGTTCGCCGCGGGGCTGACCGCGCTGCGACCGACCGGGCGGATGATCGTGTACGGCGCCGCCAGCGGGCAGCCCGAGCCGCTGCCGGTGCAGCAGCTGGCGTCGCACGGCTCGCTGTACGTCCAGCGGCCGACGCTGGGCACCTACACCCGCACCCCGCAGATGCTGCGCGAGCGGGCCGGTGCGGTGCTGGGGATGGTCGCCGCCGGCCGGCTCGACATCCGCATCGGGAACCGGTACCCGCTGGCCGAGGCCGGGCGCGCGCACGAGGACCTCGAGGGCCGCCGGACCACCGGCAAGCTGCTCCTGACGGTCTGACGCCGGCGAGCCGCGGCCGGCCGCTCCCGGCCGCACCTGACCCCCGCCTGGGAAAGCTCACCCCGAGCGGCCTCGGAGGAGGTGCTCGGCCGCGGGCCGGGCGGTGGGCGTTGACGGGACGGCACCCGCTCCCACCTGCACCGGACCGCGGTTACCACGGCTCACCGACGGGGGCCAGCAGGCCGGGTTCGGCGACGGACCGGTCCGCTCCACCCGACCTCTCATCACGCTGTGCAGTTTCCTAACCTCGTGCGGTCACTGCTGTTCCGGATCCGAGGACGCCGCTCCCCATGCACCACCGCCCCTCCGGGCTGCTGTTCCGCCGCACCGTCCGCTGGGTCCTCGCCCTCGTCGTCCTCGGGGTCGTCGCCGTCCTCGCCGTCCCCGGGCCGGCGGCCGCGGACACCGACATCGGGTCGCCGGTGCGGCAGGAGGACGGGACCGCCGGTCCGCTCGACCCGGTCGACCGCGACGCGCTGTACCAGGTCAAGCAGGCCGGGCTGTGGGAGATGCCCGTCGGCAGCTCGATGAGCGAGCGGGCCGAGGACCCGCGGGTGCGCGAGGTCGGCCGGCTGATCGCCGCCGAGCACGCCGAGCTCGACGCGCTCGTGGAGACCGCCGCGGCGGAGGTCGGGGTCGCGCTGCCGGTCGAGCCGACCGCGCAGCAGCAGGACTGGATCGCCGAGATCGCGGCGCAGCCCCGGACCACCTTCGACCAGCGGGCGGTCTTCCTGCTGCGGCAGGCGCACGGCGCGGTGCTGCCCGTCCTCGCGCAGGTCCGCGCGGCGACCGAGAACGCGGTGGTGCGGGAGTTCACCGCCGAGGCGATGACCTACGTCCAGCGGCACATCGAGTACCTCGAGTCGACCGGTCTCGTGGACTACGCCGCGCTGCCCGACCCGGCCGCTCTGGGCTCCGACGACTGGCGCTCGCACACGATGACGTTCGTCGTCCAGGCCGTGCTCGCCGCCCTGCTCACCGCCCTGTTCCTCGTCGCCGGCCGTGCCGTGGCCGACCGGGCGAGGCGCCGGGCCCGATCCCGCGGGCGCCGGCCCGCGGGCACCACGCGAGGAGCTGACCCATGGACAGGACCACCAGGCGCCGCACGCTGACCCTCGTCGCCGGGATCGGGCTGGCCGGCCTCGTCGGCGGCACCGGCGCGGCCTCCGCCCAGGGCGGGCCGACCGCGACCGCGCCGGCCGCGACGGCGTCCGACGCGGGCAGCGCGGCGGCGACGGGGACCGGGGCCGCGACGGCCGGCCAGGGGAGCGCGGACGTGTGCGCGCAGTCCGACCTGCCGGCGCACACCGGGTTCCAGGTCGGCCCGGCCTGCGTCTCGACGCCGTTCGGCGAGGTGGGCGCGGCGGAGGACAACCCGCAGCTGCTCATCACCGAGGCGCCGGAGGAGGTGGCGGTCGGGCAGGCCTTCACGCTCGAGGTGGCGACCCGCAACCTGGTCCGCGACCGCTTCCTCGCGGCCGCGGAGGGCGGCTACTACGTCGAGCTCTCGATGCTGACCGAGGACGGTCTGGTCCGCGGGCACGTCCACACGGCCTGCCGCGTGCTCGGCGACACCGACACCGCGCCGCGGCCGGAGCGCCAGGCGGTCTTCGTCGCGACCGAGGACGGCGGGGGCGGCGCGCGCCCGAACACCGTGACGGTCCGCATCCCGGGCCTGCCCGGGGCCGGTGAGGCGCAGTGCGCGACCTGGGCCGGCGACGGCTCGCACCGGATGCCGATGATGGTCTTCGCCAACCAGGTGCCCGCCTTCGACGCCGTCCGCATCACCGTGCGCGGGGCCGGTGCGGCTGCCGCCGAGCCGGCCGAGGTGTCCGAGCAGGCCCCGGCGTCCGAGCAGGGCCCGGAGGCCGAGGCCGAGACGCCGGCCACCGGGACCGAGGAGCCGGCCACGGGCGCCGACCAGGCCACGGGCACCGAGGAGACGACCGAGGCCACCGGGACGGCCGCGCCGCAGCCCACGGACGTCGAGGACGCCACCGCCGACGTGACCGGCACCGGCACGCGGTCCCGGGACGACGCGGCCACCGGCTCCGACGGCTGACCGGCCGCGGACCTCCGGTTCGGCGCGTGGCCACCCTCCGCGCAGCCCGGTCGGCAGAACGCAACGGACCCGGAACGCCCGGGCAACACTCGTCCTCCAGCGTCTGCGGGGACCGCGATCACCGACGCAGACCGGGGGACGGCCCATGGCCCAGAGCGAGCTCGACACCGCGGCGACGGCACGCGTCGCCGCACCGACGGACACGGCGACACGGGAGACGCTCGAGGACTACACGCTGCGCTTCGCCCCGCGCAGCTACCGGAGGTGGTCGACCGGGGTGGTGGCGACCTCCGCCCTCGGCGGCATCGCCTACCTCGCCGACTTCGCGATCGGCGCGAACATCGGCATCAGCTACGGGACGACGAACGCGCTCTGGGGCATCGCGGTCTTCGCCGTCGTCATCATCCTCACCGGGATCCCGGTGGCCTACTACGCCGCTCGCTACAACCTCGACCTGGACCTCATCACCCGGGGCAGCGGCTTCGGCTACTACGGCTCGGTCGTCACCAACGTCGTCTTCGCGACGTTCACCTTCATCTTCTTCGCCCTCGAGGGCTCGATCATGGCCCAGGGTCTCGAGCTCGGGCTCGGCATCCCGCTGTGGCTGGGCTACCTGCTGTCGACCGTCGTGATCTTCCCGCTGGTCGTCTACGGGATGAAGGCGCTCTCCACGCTGCAGGTCTGGACCACCCCGCTGTGGCTGGTCCTCATGGTGATCCCGTTCGGGTACCTGCTGGTCGCCCACCCCGAGTCGATCGACGCCTTCCTCGCCTACCGCGGGGAGGACGGCCAGTCGCCGAACGTGGGCTCGGCGTTGCTGGCCGCCGGCGTCTGCCTGTCGCTCATCGCCCAGATCGCCGAGCAGATCGACTACCTGCGGTTCATGCCGCCGAAGACGCCGCAGAACGCCCGCCGCTGGTGGACGGCGGTGCTGCTGGCCGGCCCGGGCTGGGTGCTGTTCGGCGCGGCCAAGCAGGTGATCGGGCTGTTCCTCGCCGTCTGGGTCATCGCCACCGTCGCCGACGGCGCGGCGGTGGCCAACCAGCCGGTGCACCAGTTCCTGGAGATCTACCGGGACCTGATGCCGGGGTGGCTGGCGATGACCCTCGCCGTCGTCCTCGTGGTGATCAGCCAGGTGAAGATCAACGTGACCAACGCCTACTCCGGCTCGCTGGCCTGGACCAACAGCTTCACGCGGGTCACCGGGCGCTATCCGGGACGGCTGGTGTTCCTCGCCGTCAACCTGGCGATCGCGCTGGTGCTGATGGAGGCGGACATGTTCGACTTCCTCAACACGATCCTGGGCTTCTACGCCAACTGCGGCATCGCCTGGGTGGTCGTCGTCGCCACCGACATCGCGGTGAACAAGTACCTGCTGGGCATCTCGCCCAAGGCGCCGGAGTTCCGCCGCGGCATGCTCTACGCCGTCAACCCGGTCGGCTTCGTCTCGATGCTGGTCGCGGCCGGCGTCTCGATCGTGTGCTTCTTCGGCGGCCTCGGCGAGACGCTGCGGCCGTACTCCCCGCTGGTCGCCATCGGCTTGGCGTTCCTGCTGCCGCCGGTGCTGGCGGTCGCCACCCGCGGGCGGTACTACCTGCGGCGCGCGGATGACGGCATCGATCTCCCCATGTACGACGAGCACGGCAACCCGTCGGGGGAGTCGCTGACCTGCCACGTCTGCCGCCAGGGCTACGAGCGGCCGGACATGACCGCCTGCGCCACCCACGGCGCGCACATCTGCTCGCTGTGCCTGTCCACCGACCGGGTCGGCGACCACGTGCTGCCGGCCCAGGCGCCCCACGTCCCGGAGGGGAGCGCCCGTACCCGGTCGCTCGATCCGACGGCGTAGGGGCTCGTCGACCATCGTTGGTCATGCGCGCCGGTGCATGACTATGCTCCCGTGGTGCCTGCTGAGCCCATCGCCCCCGTCGTCGCTGCCTCCACCGTGGCGTCGCGACGCCGCAGCGGCCGTTCCGGGGGGCACCGTCCTCGGATGACGTGATGGACGTGCGGGTGTGCGTCCTCGGTGACTCCTTCACGGCGGGGGTCGGCGACCCGACCGGTGCGGGCTGGGTCGGCCCGGTCGCGGCGGTCGCCCGACGGGCCGGCTGGGAGCTGACCGCCTATGGCCTCGGCGTCCGACGCGACACCTCGGTCGACGTCGCCCGGCGCTTCCTGACCGAGGCGTCGTGTCGGCTGCGCGACGGGAACCGGTACGGCGTGGTCGTCGCCGTCGGCCTCAACGACGTCGTCCTGGAGGACGGACGCCGGCGGGTGCCGCGGGACCGGTCGCTGGCCGCGCTGGCCGGGGTCCTCGACGGCGCGGCCGCGCGGGGGTGGGCGGCGCTGGTCGTCGGCCCGCCACCGGTGTCGCAGGCAGACGAGAGCGCGAGAGCCGCCGAACTCTCGACCGGCATGGCGGCGGAGTGCGCCGCGCGGGCGGTGCCGTTCGTCGACACCACCGGTCTGGCGGACGACGCGGTGTGGGTCGCCGAGGTCGCGGCCGGCGACGCGTACCACCCGTCCACCCGCGGCTACGCCCGCCTGGCCGCGCTCGTCGAGCCGGTGTTCCTGCGCTGGCTGGCCGCGCACGTCGCGTCGTCCCCGGAGGTGCCGTGACCGAGGAGTTCCCGCCGGGCCTGACCGCCCGCCACCCCGTGCCCGACGACCACGGCCGGGTCGTCGCGGTGCTCGACTCGTGGTGGGGCGGTCTCGGCGGTCCGGACGGCGCCCGGCAACGAGCGCTGCTGCTGTCGCGGCTGTTCTTCGAGCACTTCTCCGACAGCAGCTGGGTGGTCGAGGACGCTGCCGGAGACCTGCGCGCCTTCCTCGTCGGGTTCCTGTCCTCGGCGCAGCCGGACGTCGGCTACGTGCACTTCGTCGGGGTCGACCCGGCGCTGCACCGCCAGGGCGTGGCCGGTGCGCTGTACCGCCGCTTCGCCGGGCACGTCGCGGGGCGGGGTGCCCGTCGGTTGTCCTGCCTCACCGGTCCGGGCAATACCACCTCGGTGCGGTTCCACCGCGGCCTCGGCTTCGAGATCGTGCCCGGCGACGACGTCGTGGACGGCGTCCCGGTGCACCGCGACCACGACGGGCCCGGCCTGCACCGGGTGCTGTTCACGCTGACCCTGGAGGACGGTCAGCTGCCCGGGTGGCGCCCCCGCAGCTCGTCGACGTAGCGGGCGGTGACCGGGACGGCGATCCCGTGCCGGGTCGCGGCCCGCACCACGGCCCCGCCGATCGCGTCGAGCTCGAGCGGGCGGCCGGCCGCGGCGTCACGCTGCATCGACGAGCGCATGCCCGCGGGGACGCCGTCGAAGAAGCCGACGACCTGCTCCTCGTCGGCGGGCGCACCCTCGGCGCGGGCGACGGCGGCGACCTCGCCGACGATGGCGACCAGGTCCTCCCGCCGGGACTCGCGGACCTCGCCGGCGGTCGCCTGTGCGGCGGTGGTGAGCAGCGCGAGCGGAGCGAGGAAGTTCAGCTTGCTCCACAGCGCGGCCGGCTCGTCGTCCCCGACCCTCGTCGGGACGCCGGCCTCCTGGAGCGCGTCGGCCAGCCGCCGCACCCGCTGTTCGAGCCCGGGGACGGCGACGAGGTCGACCGTGACGAACGGGCTGCCGTGCCGGATCACCCCCGGTGCCGTGCGGGTGCTCTCGACGCGGATCGTCGCCGGGACGACGCCGGCCTGCGGGTAGCGCCGGCGCAGGTGGTCGACGTGCTCGACGCCGTTGAGTAGCGGCACGACCAGCGCGTCGCCGAGGACGTCGGCCGGCACCCGCTCGAGGGCGTCGTCCAGCTGCGTGGCCTTGACGGTCACGAGGAGGACGTCGACCGGCGCGGTCAA
>DATIMX010000268.1:0-11477 GCA_035474935.1 Geodermatophilus sp.
GCGCGGGCCTCGTCCAGGGCGCCGGCGGCCAGCGCCGCCCAGGTGCCCGGCAGCTGCGCGCGGTAGACCCAGGCCCGGAGCGCCAGGTTCGCCGCGGTGCGGCGGCCGCAGTTGAGCACCACCGCCAGCTCGGACGTGAAGAACTGCGACACCCCGGGCAGCTCCGGCTCCGGCGCCCACGAGCCCTTCTTGGCGCCGGGTTGGTCCGCCGGCGGGTCCAGGGTGTCGGGGGTGTCGGCGGCCAGGCCCAGCACCAGCTCGGCCTCGTACGCGGCGTCCATCGCCTTGCGGGCCTGCAGCCGCCGCAGCTCGGCGGCCTTCTGCTCCCGGGACAGCAGCTCCACGGGCAGGCGCGGCAGGTCGGCCGACCGGGCGAGCGCCCAGTCGACCAGCACGCCCTCCATGGGCGAGACCTGACCGATGAGCTGCGGCATGACCCGAACATACGTACGGGGTACGACAGTTCCGGGCGATCGGACATGACGACGAGTGCCCTGACCTGCAGATCATCTGCGCCGCCACCCGTGTCCCTGATGGCGGCTTCCGGGTCACCTCGACGAGCCACAGCCCTTCCCCAGAGCCAGCAGCCCCGTAGAGAGACGCTCCTCGAATGGGTCGACGGTCAGGGTAGTCGAGCGTGCGGTGTAGGACTTGGCAGCTCAGTCGAAGGTCACGGCCCGGGCGTCAGCGGGAACATCATCGTCAATGGGCCCGTCGGCTCGCCGGAATAGTTCGTAGGCGTTCTCGCGGATGATCCGACCGTCGTCGTCTACCTCGAAGATGTGGACGACGCGCAAACTGACCCGGGTCCCACTCGGCAGCGGGCAGCCGGGGACGTTGTTCTCGACGTCTCCGACGAGAGTCATGTCGGCGACCGTGTCGTCGACGACCCACCTGTCCGTTGCGAAGCGCCGGACAGGAGTCAGCGAGTGGATGTGGTAGCTGTCGAACATCTTGAGGTAGCTGGCCCTCACTGCCGCCTTGCCGCGGAGAAGGACGCCACGAGCCGGTGCTTCCCAGACGATGGAGTCGCCGTACAGGTCGATGGCCTTGTCGATGTCCTGCGGGTTCTCGTTGTGGAAGTGGGCGTCGACCACCGCCATGTTGCGGGCGACAATCGGTTCCGAGGTCAGGGCGGTAGAGGTCACGGAGGCCCCCCGAGTGGCTCTGTGTGGTGGGCGTGACGCTAGCGCCGCTGCTGACCAGGGCGAGGGGGCGCAAGTCCCTTATCCACGGGATCCTCCTGAGTCACGTCTGCGAACACAACGGCGTTGTCGCGCTCGTGCAGTACTGAGCGGTTGCCCCGGTGTCCCTCCAACGCCACGTCCGCGCTTGAGCACGGACAGCTGACCGGTGAGCGGCGTTGCGCGCCATCCCGAACCGACTCGCTCCGATCAGGTGATGAACCCCTGCCGAGGGGACGCCGGACGCCCGCCGCCGTCCAGGATGCAACCGTGCACGTCCTACGGGTCTACGGTGCGGCCTCCCTGTACCTGGACTCCCCATCGGGATCCCCGTCTGGAACGCCGCCAGCTTCTGGGCGGAGGACGGGTCGGCGGGACTGCCGGCCCGACTGACCTCGGGCGGGATCGCCGCCGTCCTCGCCGCCGCGATGGTGGGCACGTTGAGCCTCGTGGGCGAGCGCCGTGCTGGGCCGGGGCACGGACCCGGACCCTGCCAGTCCTCGACGATCATGGTGCACGGCGGCTCGGACCTGCCCTACCGCGTCAAGGTCGCACTTCTCAACTTGCCTGCGGAGATCAGGCACGCCGATGCGAACGCTGGTCGGTATGCCGCTGAGACCGGCTGGAGCTGGGGCAGTCCTGGCCAGCACGTCACTGTCGAACTCACCGGAGACCCCGCGCACCCCGAGGCCCGTATCACCAGCGGCGCCACTGGGGTCCACCCACGCCCCCTCCGCGGGGGACGGCGCAGGAGCACGTCGTCGGCCACTGACCGACGATGGCACGGACCCCGCCGCACCGATCGAGGAGCCGCCCCATGCCCGCCCCCGGGACCCCGCTGGACCAGCTCGGCTTCCTGACCATCGGCACCTTCGACCCGGCCGACCCCGGCCCCGGGCACGAGGCGACCCTCGCGATGGTCGAGCTCGGCGAGCAGCTCGGGTTCGACAGCGCGTGGCTGCGCCACCGGCACCTGCAGCCGGGCATCTCCTCGCCGGTGGCCGTCCTCGCCGCACTCACCCAGCGCACCCGCCGGATCGGGCTCGGGACCGCCGTCACGCCGCTGGCCTGGGAGAACCCGCTGCGGCTGGCCGAGGACCTCGCCACCGTCGACGTCCTCTCCGGTGGGCGGCTCAACCCGGGCGTCAGCGTCGGTCCGCCGATGCACTGGGACGACGTCAAGGACGCTCTCTACCCCGACACCGCCGACCGGGAGGACTTCAGCTACGCGCGCGTGGAGCGGCTGCTGCGGTTGGTCCGCGGCGGGCGGGCGTCGACCTTCGTCGGCCGGGAGGGCGTCGTCGAGGAGTGGTCCGACCGGGTGCAGCCGCAGTCCCCCGGGCTGGCCGGCCGGATGTGGTACGGCGGGGGCAGCCTGCGCTCAGCGGCGTGGGCGGGGGAGCACGGCATGCACTTCCTGACCTCCAGCGTGGTCAAGGCCGAGGAGTCCGAGGACTTCGCCGAGGTCCAGGCCTCGCACGTGCGGGCCTTCCGGGCCGCCAACCCCGCCGGCCGGGTCTCCCAGGGGCTGGTGGTCATCCCCACCGACAGCGCCACCCCCGAGCAGCGGGCGCGGTACGCCGCCTACGTGGAGGCCCGCACCCCGCGGACGACGGCACCGCAGGGCCCGGCGCGGATGCTCTTCGCCCGTGACCTGCTGGGCGGCTCCGAGGAGATCGCCGAGGCCCTGTACGCCCACGCCGGCTTCCGCGAGGTCACCGAGGTCGTCTTCGCGCTGCCGTTCGACTTCGCGCCCGCCGACTACGAGCAGATCCTCACCGACGTCGCCACGCGCCTCGGCCCGGCGCTGGGCTGGCGCCCCGGCGGCTGAGCGCACCGGTCGTCGCGCGCCGGTGGCCCGTCCGGGGGGTCGGGACGGGCCGTGGGCGCGCAGTGGCGCCACCGACCGGCCGGCGCGCACGCGGCGCGTCGGCCGGCGAGGAGCTCACGCCATCTCGGGGACGTGCAGGTGGGCCACCGCGAGGTCGAACGCGGCGACCTCGGTGACGGTCGAGCCCATCGCCCGGCTGAACTCCTCACGGAGTGCGCCGCCCTGCTCGCGGGCCCGCTCCATGGCGGCCCGGTCCTCGTAGGTCACGGCGGCCACGGCGCGGGAGCCGAGCCGGTCGACCAGCAGGCTGACGCTGCAGAAGCCGGGGAGGTCCTCGAGCCTCGACAGCAGGCTCATCCGGAAGGCGTCGACCATCTCGTCGACGTGGCCGGCCGGGACGTCGAGCCAGGTGCCCCGGACGCACGCCGCGTCCCCCGCCGGCCGGGACCGGTGCAGGACGGCGATCTCCCACTCGGCGATGTCGACGGTGTCGGCGCGGAGCACCTCGGCCACCTGCCGGCGCACCTCCCCGATCTCGTCGGCGCTGGCGCGCATCGCGTCCTCGGTGGCCCAGGCGGAGGTGAGGATGCACCGCCCCGCCTCGCGGTCGGCCAGCATCGACATCCCGATGCAGCCGTCGATCCGCTGGATCCTCGGCCAGAGATCGCTCCGGGTGAGCGCGACGCCGTCGTCGACCGCGCGCGGGTCGCCGCGGACGGTGGTGGTCCTGGCGTACATGACCGGTCTCCTCCCTGGCGGCGCCGGGCGGCACCGCACAGACCGGAATGTCCTCGCTCGCGCCGGGGTCGGCGGCACCCGTGGCGTCCCGTCGGCCCGGCCCGGGCCGAGCGCGGCGCGTGCGGACCGTGCGCACGCCGCCGGGCACGCATCCGGCGGGGTCGCCGACCGGGTGCGGGCGGCGTGCTAGTCCACGTCGGCGCCGGGGGCGACCGGCACGTCCAGCTGCACCTCGCCGGCGTGCTCGAAGGTGAAGGTGACCGGGACGGTGTCGGTGATCTCGATCGGCTCGGTCACGCCCTCCAGCTGCATCCGGATGGCGCCCGTGGAGCCGTCGACCTGACCTCCCGCCGGCACCGCGATGCCGTCGGGGCTCGGCACGCCCTGCTCGGCGAGCAGCTGCACGGACTCCGCGGCCGGCGTGGTCACCCGGAGCAGGTCGTCGTCCTGCTCCGCGCCGTTGGTGAGGACCCCCCGTAGCGGCGCGGACGCCCCGGCCTCGATGGTGCCGTCGGCCTCGATGAAGACGTCGTCCAGCGACACCGAGCCGACCGTGCCGTCGACGCCGGCGACGTCCGGGCTCTCCTCTGCCGTCTCGGCCTCCTGCCCGGCGGAACAGCCACCCAGGACCAGCAGGCCGACAGCCACCCACGCGGGAGGGGAAGTCCGTTGCACGGAGCACACGGTCGCGTCGCGCCCGGTCGGCCACCAGGGGCGAGGGTCCCGGTCCCGACCACACGCAGCGAGGGCCGCCCGACCCTGAGTGCAGCGACCCACCGAGCACGCGCGGGGCCGGGGCGACCGGCGTCGCCGAGGGGGTCGCACCGGTCGGGACCTCCCCATCATGGCCCGGTGGTCAGCGGATCCGACGTCGCCGGGCGCAGCGCGGGACAGCGCGCGCACCGGCTGGCCAAGCTGGAGGCCCTGCGCGCCCGGGGCACCGCGGCCTACCCCTACCGCTGGCCCCCGGACGCCACCGCCGCCGGCATCCGCGCGGCCCACCCGGACCTGGCCCCCGACGTGCGGACGGCGGACCGTGTGCGGGTCGCCGGCCGGGTCGAGCTCATCCGCCGGCAGGGGTGGCTGACCTTCGCGACGCTGCGCGACCGCACCGGCGCCATCCAGCTCTACGTCGACAGCTCCGTCCTCGGCGCGGACCGGCACGCCGACTTCGACGACGTCGACCGCGGCGACTGGCTCGGCGCCGAGGGCACCGTGATGACCACCCGGACCGGTGAGCTGTCGGTGTGCGTCGAGGACTTCGCCGTCCTCGGCAAGGCGCTGCGCGCGCCGCCGCCCGAGCACGCCGGCCTGACCGACGTGGAGACCCGCTACCGGCAGCGCTACGTCGACCTCGAGGTCAACGAGCGCACCCGGGAGGTCTTCCGCATCCGGCACGCGGCGGTGCGGGCGATCCGCCGGCACCTGGAGGACCTCGACTTCACCGAGGTCGAGGGGCCGGTGCTGCAGACGATCCAGGGCGGGGCCAGCGCGCGGCCGTTCGTCACCCACTCCAACGCCCTGGACCTCGACCTCTACCTGAGGATCGCCCTCGAGCTGCACCTCAAGCGGCTGATCGTCGGCGGGCTGGAGCGGGTCTTCGAGATCGGCCGGGTCTTCCGCAACGAGGGCGTCGACACCCGGCACAACCCCGAGTTCACGCTGCTGGAGGCCTACCAGGCCTTCGGCGACATCACCGACATGATGGAGCTGACCGAGGGGCTCGTCACCGCCGCGGCCCGGGCCGCCCTCGGCGACGACCTCACCGTCCACTACGCCGGCCACACCATCGACCTGGCCGCGACGCCGTGGCCCCGCACGCGGTTCGCCGACATGATCGCCGAGGTCACCGGCGCGCAGATGCACCCGGCCATGCCGATCGGCGACGCCCGCGCGGTGCTCGACCGGCTGGGCATCCCGTACGAGGCATCGTGGGGCGCCGGGCGGCTGATGAAGGAGGTCTACGACGAGAAGGTGCAGCACTCGGTGGTGGGGCCGGTGTTCTGCGTCGACTACCCGCGCGAGGTCTCGCCGCTGGCCCGCGTGCACCGCGACGACCCCGCCTACGTCGAGCGCTTCGAGCTGATCGTCGCCGGCTTCGAGCTCTGCAACGCCTACTCCGAGCAGAACGACCCGGTCGAGCAGCTCGCGGCGTTCGAGGCCGAGGCCCGCGCCAAGTCGCACGGCGACCCGGAGGCCGGGGACGTCGACCTCGACTACGTCCGCGCGCTGGAGTGCGGGATGCCCTGCACCGGCGGGCTGGGCATCGGCATCGACCGGCTGGTCATGCTGCTGGCCGGCGTCGACTCGATCCGCGAGGTGATCCTCTTCCCGACGCTGCGCCCCGAGGTCCCCGGCACCGGCCCGGACGGCGCGGTGCGCCCGCTGGTCGCCCCCACCCCGATCCCCAGCGGCAGCACGGCCGGCCCGGACGGCGCGGGGACGGCGGGCGGCTCGGTCGTCGCGCTGCCGTCGATGGCCCCCTCGTCCGGCCCGGTCCCGGCACCCCCGCCGACGGTGCCTCCGCACCCGCTGGCCGTGCGGGTGCTGGCGGGGCTGACCGCGCTCTCCGGCGTCCTGCAGCTGCTCACCGCCCTGCCCGTGGTGCACGAGCGGCTCGTCGGCCGCGGGACGGCGTTCGGCCCGCTGTGGGTGCCGGTGAGCGGCACGGTCGCGTCGGTGGTGGTGGGGATGCTGCTCCTGCTGCTGTCCGACCAGTTGGCCCGGCGCAAGGCGCTGGCCTGGCGGCTGGCGGTGCTGCTGTTCGCGGTGGGGGCGGTCGCGCACGTGGTCAAGGGGCCGCACCCGGTCGCCGTGGCGCTGTGCCTGGCGCTGCTCGCCGGGCTGGTGCGGTACCGGTCGGCGTTCCGCGCGCCGGCCGATCCGCCGTCCCTGCTGCGCCTGCTGCGGTTCGTCCCGCTGTACCTGGCCGGGGTGCTGCTGTTCGGCCTGGCCGCGCTGTGGGCCGAGCGGGGGCGGGTCGACCCGCCGCTCACCCTCGCCGGGGCGCTGTGGACCGTACTCGCCGGGCTGGTCGGCCTCGACGGCCCCTACACCTACGGCTCCCGCTTCTTCGCGGCGTTCTACCCCGCGGCCCTGCTCGCGCTGGGGATCGTCGGCCTGGTCGCCCTGGCGGTGCTGCTGTTCCGCCCGCTGGCCGCGGCCCGCCGTCCGCACACCGAGGAGGACTGGGCGCACGCCGAGCGGCTGGTGCACACCTACGGCTGGGACACCCTCGCCTACTTCGCCCTGCGCGACGACAAGACGTTCTTCTTCTCCCGGGACGGCGAGGCCTTCCTCGCCTACACCTACCTCGGCGGCTACGCGCTGGTCTCCGGCGATCCGATCGGCGCCCGCGACTCGGTCCCGCGGGTGCTCGACGAGTTCCTCGCCCTCTGCGACGAGCGGGCCTGGACGCCGGCCCTCCTGGCCGCCCGCGAGGCGAGCATGCCGCTGTACTCCTCGCGCGGGTTCACCGCGTTCTACCTGGGCGACGAGGCGGTCATCGACTGCCGCCGGTTCGGCCTCGAGGGCCCGGCGAAGAAGGGGCTGCGCGCCGCCGTCCGGCGGGTGGGGCGGACCCACCGCTTCCGGCTGGTCGCCGAGACCGACGCCCCACCGGCGCTGGTCGACCAGCTCAACGCGATCAGCGCCCGCTGGCGCGGCAAGCACCCCGAGCGCGGCTTCACGATGTCGCTGTCCCAGGACGTCCGCGGCGCCGGCGCCGACCCCGGGTTCCTGCTCTGCGTCGCGGAGGACGCCGACGGCCGGCCCGGCGGCTTCCTGCGCCTGGTGCCCGCCTACGGGCCGTCGTTCGGCTACACGCTGGACCTGATGCGCCACGACCCCGATGCGCCGAACGGCATGACCGAGTTCCTCATCGCCTCCACCGCGACCGCCCTGGGTGCCCGCGGCGTGGCCCGGCTGTCGATGAACTTCGCGATGTGGGGGCGGCTGTTCGCCGACGACGTCCCGTTCACCCCCGCTCAGCGTGCGGCCCGCTGGGCGGTCGGGGCGCTCAACCCGTTCTTCCAGATCAAGTCGCTGCACGACTTCAACGCCAAGTTCGACCCGGAGTGGCTGCCCCGCGTGCTCGCCTACCGGCACCGCGCCGACCTGCCGCGGGTGGGCCTGCGCTACGCCGGCGCGGAGGGTTTCCTGGCCGTGCCGGGGCTCGGCGAGCTGCTGGTGCCCAAGGCCGTCGGCGGCGTGCCCGCGCCCTCGGCGCCGGAGCGGCGGCCGGCGGCGTGACCCGGCCGGGCGGCAGGGTCCGCCTCGGCGTCCTGTCGCTGGCCATGGTCAACATCGCCTCGATCGTCAGCGCCCGGAACCTGCCGGTCATGGCCGAGTACGGCTGGTCGATGCTCGCGCTGTTCGCGCTGTCGATCGGCGTCTTCCTGGTGCCGGTCTCGATGGCCGCCGCCGAGCTCGGCACCGCCTGGCCGAAGGAGGGCGGCGTCTACGCCTGGGTCAAGGAGGCCTTCGGCGGACGGACCGGGGCGCTGGCGGTCTGGTGCGACTACGCCGAGAACGTCGCC
This sequence comes from Geodermatophilus sp., assembly GCA_035474935.1. GTDB lineage: Bacteria > Actinomycetota > Actinomycetes > Mycobacteriales > Geodermatophilaceae > Geodermatophilus. Next base: position 8,292 of record DATIMX010000268.1, read on the forward strand.
TGGTTCCCCACCGTGCTGTCGTTCATCGCCGCCTCGCTGGCCTACGCGTTCGACCCGGCGCTGGCCGACGACCGGTTCTTCCTGGTCGCGGTCATGCTCGTCGTCTTCTGGGGCACCACCGCCGTCGCGCTGGGCGGGGTGCGGACGTCGTCGGTGATCGGCGCGGTCGGCACGATCGCGGGCTCGATCCTGCCGGCCGTCCTCGTCGTGGCGCTGGGCGCGGCGTTCCTGCTGCGCGGCGACGCCTCGGAGATCCCGTTCTCGGCCGGCGCGCTGGTGCCGGACGTGCGGCTGGAGAACGTGGCCTTCCTCGGCGGGGTCATCCTGCTGTTCACCGGCATGGAGATGGCCGGCTTCCACGCCCGGGAGACCGCCGACCCCGGCCGCACCGTGCCCCGGGCGATCGCGCTGGCCGTCGCCGTCACCGTCGCCTTCTCGGTGCTGGGCTCGCTGTTCATGGCGTTCGTCGTGCCGCAGCGGGAGATCAGCCTGGTCTCCGGGACGATGGAGCTGTTCTCCACCGTGCTGCAGCGCCTCGACATCGGCTGGCTGCTGGCGCCGCTGGCCGTCGTCGTCGCGCTCGGCGGGGTCGCGCACCTGACGCCGTGGGTGCTGGGGCCGGCCAAGGGCGTCGGCGCGGTCGCCCGCGAGGGGCTGGCCCCGGCGCGGCTGGGCCGGGTCAACGGCAACGACGTCCCGGTGGCGCTGCTGGTCGTGCAGGCGGTCGCGGGGTCGGTGTTCGCGCTGCTGTTCGTGCTCGTGCCCAGCGTCAGCACCTCGTACTGGATGCTCTCGGCGGTCACCGCGCAGGTGATCGTGACGATGTACGCGCTGGTGTTCGCCGCGGTCATCCGGCTGCGGCACACGCAGCCCGACGTCCCCCGCCCGTACCGCATCCCCGGCGGTCTGCCCGGCGTCTGGCTCGTCGGCGGCGTGGGCCTGCTCGGCTGCGTCGGCTCGTTCCTGCTCGGGTTCGTCCCGCCGGACCAGCTGCAGACCGGCAACCCGGTGGTCTACGTGCTGCTGCTCGCGCTGGCGACCGTGGTGCTGTCGCTGCCGCCGTTCGTCTTCGCCCTGCTCGAGCGTCGGCGCAGCGCCGTCCCGGGGTGAGCCGCACACTCGGGAGGTGCACGACGAGGGGAGGACGCGTCGCGACCCGACCGCCGCGCGGCTCGACCGGCTGCTGCTGGGCGGCCACCGCCGGTACACCCGGGCGCAGGTGGCCCAGCTGTCCGGGCTGGCGCCGGACCGCTTCCGGCGACTGTGGCACGCCCTGGGCTTCGCCGAGGCCGCCGAGGACGACGTGGTGTTCACCGACGACGACGTCGCCGCGCTGCGCACCCTGTCGGACCTCGCCGACGCCGGATCCGTCGGCCCGGGCACCGAGGCGTCGTTCGCCCGAGCGCTGGCGCAGCCGCTGGCGCGGCTGGCCGACTGGCAGGCTCCCCTGCTCACCGGTGCCCTCGCCCGCGACCGCGCCGGGCAGCCCGACCAGCCGGGCACGCCGTCCCCGGACGAGCCGCCGGCGGCCGACGCGCTGCTGTCGCGGCTGCGCGAGGTCCAGGACCACGTGTGGCGCCGCCACCTGGCCGCCGCCGTCGAGCGGGCGCCGACCGCACCGCCCGGCGACGAGATCCGCGAGCTGGCCGTCGGCTTCGCCGACCTGGTCGGCTACACCACCCGTACGCGGGGCATGAGCGGCGCCGAGCTGGGTGTCATGGTCGAGGACTTCGAGGCGACCGCCGCCGAGGTGGTCGCGCGCGGCGGCGGGCGGGTGGTGAAGACCGTCGGCGACGGGGTGCTGTTCACCGCGAGCGACCCGGCCGCCGCGGCGGAGATCGCGTTGTCGCTGCCGGAGCGGTGGGCGGCCGGTGACCGGCCGCCGCTGCGGGTCGGTCTGGCGCACGGCCGGGTGCTCACCCGGCTCGGGGACGTGTACTCGTCGGTGGTGAACCTGGCCAGCCGGCTGACCACGGTCGCCCGCGCCGGCAGCGTGCTCGTCGACCGCGAGCTGGCCGCCCGGCTGCGGCGGCACCCCGGCTACCGGATCGAGCCGCTGCAACGCCGCTCGGTGGGCGGCTTCGAGGACCTGCAGCCGTGGCTGGTCAGCCGCAGCGACGCCGACGAGGACCCCCGACCCCGTCCTGAGCTCGCGAAGGGTGGGGAGGACGGGGTCCCTTCCCCGTCGGTGGGCGAGCGCGCCGACGACGTCCCGGACCGCCCCGACCGCCGACCCGGCTGAGCCGCCGGTGCGGTCGGCCCGTCCGCCCGACGACGACCTCTCCGGCAGCCCCCAGGACCCGGACAGGGGCGTGCCGGTTCTGAGCCGAGAGGCTCGCCCCGAACCCGTGGAGTGGTGATGACGTCCGGCTGGTACTCGTCGGCGACCGTCGCCCTGCAGGCGGCTCCAGCGACAGTCTGCGCATGGGCGTCACGGATCATCTGGCAGCCGAGCTCGTCGCCCGATCCAGCGACCTCACGTGCATCTGCTGCGGGCCTTCGCAGACAACGTCTGGCACCTCTGCCGACGCCGTCGACGAAGGCGGGTCAGTGGTGGCCGTGCCGGCCGAGGGTCTCCACGGGGGTCGCGCCGGGGCGGGTCCACTGCGGCACGGGGCGGCTGGTCGGGCCCCAGGTGGCGTTCCCGTCCGCGTCAGAGCGCCAGTACCAACACGCGTGCCGCCCCTCGGGCCAGCCCTCGGGCTTGTCCTCCCACGCCTCGCCGCGGCCGTAGGGCGTCCTGTCGAGCAGGCCGAAGGACCCGGCCACCGGCTCGTTGCCGCGGCCCGTCGTGGAGTAGGTGAGGAATGCGCGGTCCCCGTCGCGCAGGAAGCAGGTGAGGTAGCCCATCTCCCCGCCGACCGGCTCCTCCACGTCGCGCACCGAGTACCAGGGCTGGGTGTAACCCATGAACTCGACGTAGGCGGCCACCTCGTGCCAAGCGCCCGTGGTCAGGACGGCGAACGAGACGCCGCGGGCGTTGAGGTACACGGTGTCCCTCAGCTGCCAGGTCGTCATGGTGCAGCCCTCGCACTGCCCCTGGTGCGGCGCGCCGTCGTACCACATGTGCTTGTAGACCACGAGCTCCTCGCGGCCCCGGAACAGGTCCAGGAACGGGACCGGGCCGTCGGGTCCCACGACCGCGACCGTCCCGTCGAATTCCACCATCGGCAGCCGCCGGCGGGC
>DATIMX010000269.1:0-7849 GCA_035474935.1 Geodermatophilus sp.
ACACCGTGATCTGCGACGGCGAGCTGACCCCGGGCCAGCTCAACGCGCTCGAGAAGATCCTCAAGGTCAAGGTCGTCGACCGGACTGCGCTGATCCTCGACATCTTCGCCCAGCACGCCAAGAGCCGTGAGGGCAAGGCGCAGGTGTCGCTGGCGCAGATGCAGTACATGCTGCCGCGCCTGCGCGGCTGGGGTGAGTCGATGTCCCGCCAGGCGGGTGGCCGCGTCGCCGGCGGTGGCGGCATCGGTACCCGTGGCCCCGGTGAGACCAAGATCGAGACCGACCGGCGGCGGATCCGGGCGCGGGTGAGCAAGCTGCGCCGGGAGATCGCCGGCATGGCGACCGCGCGGGCGACCCAGCGGTCGTCCCGGGACCGCAACGCGACCCCGAGCGTGGCGATCGCCGGGTACACCAACGCCGGCAAGTCCAGCCTGCTCAACCGGCTGACCGGCGCCGGCGTGCTGGTGGAGAACGCGCTGTTCGCCACCCTCGACCCGACGGTGCGCCGCGCCCAGTCGCCCGACGGCCGCGAGTACACGCTCACCGACACGGTCGGCTTCGTGCGGCACCTGCCCCACCAGTTGGTCGACGCGTTCCGGTCCACGCTCGAGGAGGTGGCCGCCGCCGACCTGCTGCTGCACGTCGTCGACGGCTCCGATCCCGACCCCCTGGGGCAGATCGAGGCGGTGCGCGTGGTCCTCGGCGAGATCGAGGCCGCGGCTGTCCCGGAGCTCATCGTCGTCAACAAGGTGGACGCGATGAGCGAGGAGGACATCCTCACCCTGCGCCGTGCCCTGCCGGGTGCGGTGTGGGTGTCGGCCCGCACAGGCGTCGGCCTCGAGCAGCTGCGCGAGATCGTGGCCGCCCGGCTGCCGCACCCCGACGTCGAGGTCGACGTGCTGGTGCCCTACGACCGTGGCGACCTGGTGGCCCGGGTGCACCGGGACGGCGAGGTGCTGAAGGAGACCCACGAGGCCGGGGGCACCCGGCTCAGCGCCCGGGTGGACGGCGGCCTGGCCGCCGCCCTCGAGGGGTTCGCGGCGCCGGTCGCCTGACCCGTCCCCCGGCGAGCGAGGTCACGGTCAGGTCACGGCCCGGTACCGTGACCGGCGTGACCAGCGGCGCGGTGCGGCGGCGTCCGGGGACCTCCCCGCCGGGCGCCGGCGACGCCGAGGTCCCGGTCGGCCGCCCGTCGCGGTGGCTCCTGGGAGCCGCCCTGGTGGTCGTCGTCGTGGCCACCGTCGACCTGCTCGGCCGGGGCGTGCTCGAGCGGATGGACCTGCGGGTCTCCGAGGTGGTCAGCGCCTGGAACCTGAAGGACTCGGCCGCCTACTGGCCGGTGTGGGCGGTGACCCAGCTCGGCGGGCGCGGCTTCATCCTGATCGTCCTGGCCGGGCTGGTCAGCTACCTCGGGTGGCGGTTCCGCACCGTCCTGCCGCTGGTGCGGGTGCTGCTGGCGCTGGCGCTGCTCACCGTCGTCGTCTACTCGTTCAAGTACGGGGCGGGCCGGACGGCCCCGGCCTACCCCGGGTCGTTCTTCCACCGGGACGGCGCCTCCTACCCCTCCGGGCACGTTGCGAACGCCGTGCTCATGTGGGGGGTCGCCCGCTGGCAGGTGGTGCAGTACCGACTCGCGGCGTGGGTGCAGCAGACCGCCCGGGTGCTCAGCGTCGCCGGCCCGGTGGCCACCGGCGTGGCCATGGTGTCCCTCGACTTCCACTGGGTCACCGACGCCGTGGTCGGAGCGGCCGTCGGCATCCTGCTGCTGGGCGTGGTTCACCTGCTCGACGCGGTCCTGGTGTCACGCTGGGTCGGTGCCCGAGCTGGCCGGTCGTCCGCGTAGCGGAGCCAGGGGGCGACGTCTGGCGGCCGGGACCGGCCTCGCGCTGACGCTCGCCGTCGGCTCCGTCCTGCCCGCGTCCGCCGCACCGGTCGACCAGCCCGCACCCGCGACGCGCTGCCAGCTCACCGACCCCCGGCTGCCCGAGGTCTCCGGGCTGGTCGAGGTGGGCGACCGGATGCTGGTGCACAACGACGGCGGCGACTCCCTCGACGTCTACGTGCTGGACGGGACCTGCGCGGTGGTCACCGTGCACTCCGCGGCGGTGGACCCCTACGACCCCGAGGACATGGCGCTGGCGGTCGACGGGACCGTCTGGCTCGCCGACACCGGCGACAACACCGGCACCCGGACGACGGTCGCGCTGCTGGCCCTGCACGCCGACGGCAGCAGCTCGGTCTACCGGCTGGCGTACCCGGACGGCCCGCGAGACGTCGAGGCGCTGCTGCTCGCCCCCGACGGGACGCCGTACCTGGTGACCAAGGAGGTGCTGGGCGCCAGTGAGGTGTACCGGCCGGTCTCGGCGCTCGTGGAGGACGGCACGGTCGGCCTCACCGAGGTCGGCGGGGTGGAGTTCGTGCTCACCGGGACGCCGGGCGGCCCGGTTGGCCGCGCCGGTCAGCTGATGGTCACCGGCGGTGCGGTCTCACCCGACGAGCGCTGGATCGCGCTGCGCACCTACACCGACGCCTACGTCTGGCCGCTGACCGGCTCGGACGTGGCCGGTGTGCTGGCGGGGGAGCCCCGCCGGGTCGCCCTGCCCGAGGCGCCCCAGGGCGAGGCGATCAGCTTCACCGGGGACTCCGCGGCGCTCGTCGTCGCCGGGGAGGGGCTGGCCAGCGACGTCACCGTGGTGCCGTTGCCGGCCGAGGCGGCGCCCTCGTCGTCAACGGCGGCCGCGGACGGCACGGTCTCCGGCCTGCTGTCCGGCGACGACGGACCACCCCCGGTCGCGGCGGCGGTCGCTGCCGCCGTCGTGGCCGGCGTGCTCGTCTGGCTCGGGGGCAAGCTGGTGCGCCGGCGAGACTGAGGCCTCGGCCCTCGCTCCGCGCTGCGGTCGGGGCCTGCCGTGCGGAGCGGCGGACGGGCCGGTGGTGCGCCCGGCCGCCGGCGCGGCGGTTCCCGCGCCGGCGGGACCGGCTCAGACCCGGCGGAGCACCGTGACGACGCGGCCGAGCACGGTGGCGTCGTCCCCCGGGATGGGCTCGTACGCGGGGTTGTGCGGCAGCAGCCACACGTGCCCGTCGCGCCGCTTGTAGGTCTTCACCGTCGCCTCGCCGTCGATCATGGCGGCGACGATCTCGCCGTTCTCCGCGGTCGGCTGCTGGCGCACGACGACCCAGTCGCCGTCGCAGATGGCCGCCTCGACCATCGAGTCACCGGTGACCTTGAGCATGAACAGCGTGCCCTCGCCGACCAGCTCGCGGGGGAGCGGGAAGACGTCCTCGACCGCCTGCTCGGCCAGCACGGGGCCACCGGCGGCGATCCGGCCGACGAGCGGGACGTAGGTGGGGGCAGGGGTCTCCTCGGCGCCGGCGGGGGCCACCACCGTGGGCGCGGGCGCGCCGGGGGTGTCGCCGGGCAGGCGGACGTCGAGCGCGCGCGGGCGGTTGGGGTCGCGGCGCAGCCAGCCCTTCTTCTGCAGCACGCTGAGCTGGTGGGCCACCGACGAGGCCGACGACAGCCCCACGGCCTCGCCGATCTCGCGCACCGAGGGCGGGTAGCCGCGCCGCTCGATCGAGTCGCGGATCACCTCGAGGACCCGCCGCTGCCGCTGGGTGAGCCCGTCGCCGCTCTCGCCCCGGTCGGGGAAGGTGCGCACCGACGCCGTCCCGGCGCCCTCCGGTGCGGCGGTCCGGCTCCCGGACGCGCGCCGCGACGAGCCGCCTCCGCCCCGGACACCGCCGCCCGACGTCCCGCTCGTGCCCGCCACGTCTCCTCCTCGCCGGCCGTGTCGCCACGGCCCTGTCGTCCTGCGCCCGCCCGGGGGAGCCGGACCGGGCCGGCTCCACTGCGTGGGGCCGTTGCCGGCCCCGGCCCGCCGGCGCCCTCGCGTCGACGGCGGACGGGTGCTGCTCCGGACGGTAGCGCCTCGGAGCCGGGACTTCAAACGTGTGTTCGAAGCGGGCGTGCGGTGTCGGGTCGACCTCGTCGGTGGGATGCGGTAGACATCGCACAGGCGTTCGATCGAACGTGCGTTCGATCGAACGGGGCGACGGAGGAGGAGTGGTCATGGCGAGCGTGCGGCAGGCTGTGCTGGAGTTCGACGCGACGGTCCAGGTCCCGTGGCGTCCGTTGCTCGCGTCGGTGGACGACGGTCGTGCGGCCGGGTCCGGGAGCCCGGGCCGGGCGGCGGCTGCGTCCGGGCACGCCCCGCGGACGCCTGCTGCGTCGGGTCCGACCGGGACCGGTCCCCGTGTCGCCGGCCACCTGCGGCCGGTGCCCGACCGCCCGGTGGGCCCGGAGCCGCGCACCGCGGACCCGGCTCCCTCGGCCCGGGGCGCCGGCCGGGCTCCCGGTCGCCGGGAGCCGACGTCCTCGGCTGGCCGGCCGACCGCGTCGCGCCCGGTGCCGTCCCGCGCGGTGCGCGGGGGGTGCGCCACCCCGGAGCGGGCTGCCGTCCCGCAGCTGCGCCTGACCCGCCGAGGGCGCCGGCTGGTGCTCGCCCTGGCCTTCGTCGGCGCCGTCGCGCTCGGCTCGCTCGTCGCCCCGCTCGTCGAGGGTGCGGGCGACGGTGGGCTGCAGCTGGCCGGCGAGCGGAGCGTGGTGGTGGAGCCCGGCGACACGGTGTGGTCGATCGCCGGGGAGGCGGCCGGTGCCGACCAGGACGTGCGCACGGTGGTCGACGCCATCGAGGAGCTCAACGACCTCGAGGGTTCGGCCCTCGTCCCCGGCCAGGTCCTCGAGCTGCCCTGAGTCGCGCGGTCTCCCGCGGCAGGGGGACGGTCGAGGAGCGACAAGAGACGGCGGCCAGGTTCGTCAACCCGTCGTGCCGAGTCGCTGACACCCTGTGGCTGGCAGCCCCTTTACGGTCAGCCCCGTGTCAGCGATCTCAGGCAGCCGGGCCGCCGTCTTCACGCAGCAGTCGCAGCGCTGCGAGGTGTTCGTCGAGGGCGCCTGGTGGCCGGGTTCGCTGCTGGGGTGGCGGCACGACGGTCAGGGCGCGTGCCAGGTGTGGGTGCGGGTGACCGTGGCCGGCGCCGACCGGGAGACCTGGATCGACCTGCCCGAGGTGCGCCTGCCGGAGACCCGGCCGGCGCCGGTGCTGGTTCCGGACAGCGGCATCGACCCCTTCGCGGGTCTCGGCGAGGAGCTGCTGCCCGGCGCCGCGGCCGCCCCGCTGCTGTCGCTGAGCGAGGCCGCCGCCCGTGAGCAGCGGCTGGCGGGCGTCCTCCCCGTGTCGGCCCCGGCCGCCGGCCGCCGTCGCCGCCGCCACGGCGGCGACGTGACCGCCGAGCAGCCCGCCGTCCCCGCGGGCGCGGCCGCCGGCCGGCACCGGGTCGGACGTCACCGGGCGGCGGACGGGGCGGAGCAGCCGGAGGAGGCGTCGGGCCCGGAGCTGGGTGACGCCACGGTGCTCATGCCCCGCGCGATCGAGGCCGACTGCCTGACCCGTCCCCTGCGGCTCGGCGACCGCGCCCCGCGTCCCCGCCTCGGGCGGCCCGGCGAGGCCCTCCGCGCCTGAGGCGGAACTCGCCTCAGCACCCCGCACGAGGCGTCCGGGTCGGCGTCCCCCGCGCCCGGCCCGGGACGCCCCTGCGACGGCCGGCCCGGTCGCCTTGTCGCACCCGACCGGTGCGTTCCGCGACCGCTGCGGCAGGTGCCCCGGCGTGTTGCCGGGGCACGTGTGACGGGTGTGCGCGGGTGGTCACGAAGTCATCTCGGCGGACGACGCGCCTGGCGTTCGGCTTGCAGATCTAGTGGAGCCGGACCTAGGGTTCCCCTACATCTAGTAGTTGCACCGATGTAAGTCCGTCCACAGGCCGTCCTCAGGCACTCCCCACGACGTCCACCGGATGTCCCCAGGGAGGTCCACAGCCGGCCTCCCGGGCCCGTCGCTCCGGCCGCTCCCGCGGTCGCCGCGGCGCCCGGGCGGACCCGCGCCGGAGCGCGTCGCGAGGGGAGGGGATCGGCGTGCGCTGTCCCTTCTGCCACAACCCCGACAGCCGCGTCATCGACTCGCGCGAGGCCGACGAGGGGGCGACCACCCGTCGACGCCGGTCGTGTCCCGCGTGCGGTCGGCGCTTCACCACGGTGGAGGAGGCCGTCCTCGCCGTCGTCAAGCGCAGCGGAGTGAGCGAGCCGTTCAACCGCAGCAAGGTGGTGGCCGGCGTCCGCCGGGCCTGCCAGGGGCGGCCGGTCGACGAGGACCAGCTGCAGCAGCTCGCCCAGCAGGTCGAGGACGCCATCCGGGCCACCGGGGCGGCGGAGGTCCCCAGCCACGAGGTGGGGCTGGCCATCCTCCGGCCGCTGCGGGAGCTGGACGAGGTCGCGTACCTGCGCTTCGCGAGCGTCTACCGCGCCTTCACCTCGCTCGAGGACTTCGAGAAGGAGATCACCGAGCTACGGGCCCGGCACATCGCCGCCGGCACCCCGCCGCTGCCTGGCATGCAGGACCCGCCGGCGCGCCGGCGGGGTGGGGGGCGCGGTCAGGCCGCCCCTGACGGTGGTGGTCGATGACGACCACCGCCGTCTGAGCAGAACTGTCAGCAGCACCCGCTAGTAAGAGGGCGGCTCTCTTCCCCAGCCGCCGAAACGCCCACAACACAGGGAGAGCTCCGTGACCGAGACCGAGGATCGCTTGTCGGGCCGTACGCGTCGCGCCGCCAAGGCGCCGACCAGGGGGAAGGGCCTGAAGGTCAAGCGTGTCTTCACCACCGCCGGGGTGCACCCGTACGACGAGGTGACCTGGGAGCGTCGTGACGTCGTCATGACCAACTGGCGGGACGGCTCGATCAACTTCGAGCAGCGCGGCGTGGAGTTCCCCGCCGAGTGGAGCATCAACGCCACCAACATCGTCACCACGAAGTACTTCCGCGGCGCCGTCGGCACCCCGCAGCGCGAGACCAGCCTGCGCCAGCTCATCGACCGCGTGGTGCTGACCTACGGCCAGGCCGGCCGCGAGCACGGCTACTTCGCCAGCGAGGGCGACGCCGAGATCTTCGAGCACGAGCTGACCTGGATGCTGCTGCACCAGTACTTCAGCTTCAACAGCCCGGTGTGGTTCAACGTCGGCACGAGCGCGCCCCAGCAGGTCAGCGCCTGCTTCATCCTCGCCGTCGACGACACGATGGACTCGATTCTCAACTGGTACCGGGAGGAGGGGCTGATCTTCAAGGGCGGCTCGGGCGCCGGCCTGAACCTCTCCCGCATCCGCTCCTCCAAGGAGCTGCTCTCCTCGGGCGGCACCGCCTCGGGCCCGGTCAGCTTCATGCGTGGCGCCGACGCCTCCGCCGGCACCATCAAGTCCGGTGGGGCCACCCGCCGCGCGGCCAAGATGGTCGTCCTCGACATCGACCACCCCGACATCGAGGAGTTCATCGAGACCAAGGCGCGCGAGGAGGACAAGATCCGCGCGCTGCGTGACGCCGGGTACGACATGGACCTCGGCGGCAGGGACATCACCAGCGTCCAGTACCAGAACGCCAACAACTCCGTCCGGGTCTCCGACGAGTTCATGCGCGCGGTCGAGGACGGCACGGACTTCGGGCTGCGCGGCCGCCTCGACGGCTCGCTGATCGAGACCGTCGACGCCAAGGAGCTGTTCCGCAAGGTCACCCAGGCCGCCTGGGAGTGCGCCGACCCGGGCATCCAGTACGACGACACGATCAACGACTGGCACACCAACCCCGAGACCGGGCGGATCAACGCGTCCAACCCCTGCTCGGAGTACATGAGCCTGGACAACAGCTCGTGCAACCTGGCGTCGCTGAACCTCATGAAGTTCCTCAAGGACGACGGCACGTTCGACACCCGGAACTTCGTGAAGGCCGTCGAGCTGGTCATCAC
>DATIMX010000270.1:0-7983 GCA_035474935.1 Geodermatophilus sp.
TGGCACCTCCGGGACTACCAGCAGGAGGCCGTCGAGGGCTTCTGGGCCGGCGGCTCCGGCGTCGTCGTCCTGCCCTGCGGTGCCGGCAAGACCCTCGTCGGCGCCGCCGCCATGGCCGAGGCCAAGGCGACCACGCTGATCCTGGTCACCAACACCGTCGCCGGGCGGCAGTGGAAGCGCGAGCTGCTGGCCCGCACCTCGCTGACCGAGGAAGAGATCGGCGAGTACTCCGGGGAGCGCAAGGAGATCCGCCCGGTCACGATCGCGACGTACCAGATCATCACCACCCGCCGGAAGGGCGAGTACCGGCACCTGGACCTCTTCGACGCCCAGGACTGGGGCCTGATCGTCTACGACGAGGTGCACCTGCTGCCTGCACCGATCTTCCGGCTCACCGCCGACCTGCAGTCCCGCCGCCGGCTGGGCCTGACCGCCACGCTGGTGCGCGAGGACGGCCGGGAGGACGACGTCTTCTCGCTGATCGGCCCGAAGCGCTACGACGCCCCGTGGAAGGACATCGAGTCCCAGGGATACATCGCGCCGGCCGAGTGCATCGAGGTGCGGGTGGCCCTCGACGACGAGGAGCGGATGACCTACGCGGTCGCCGAGCCCGAGGAGCGGTACCGGATCGCCGCGACCGCGACATCGAAGCTGCCGGTGATCCGCCGGGTGCTCGACCGGCACCCCGACGAGCAGAAGCTGGTCATCGGCGCCTACCTCGATCAGCTCGACGAGCTCGGCCGGGCCCTGGACGCCCCGGTCATCCAGGGCTCGACCACCAACCGGGAACGGGAGAAGCTCTTCGACGCCTTCCGCGCCGGGGAGGTCAAGATCCTGGTGGTGTCCAAGGTCGCCAACTTCTCCATCGACCTGCCGGAGGCCGCGGTGGCCGTCCAGGTGTCGGGGACCTTCGGGTCGCGGCAGGAGGAGGCCCAGCGGCTGGGCCGGGTGCTGCGCCCCAAGGCCGACGGCCGGCAGGCGCACTTCTACACCGTGGTCAGCCGCGACACCCTCGACGCCGAGTACGCCGCCCACCGGCAGCGCTTCCTGGCCGAGCAGGGCTACGCGTACACGATCGTCGACGCCGCCGACCTGGCGGGACCCGGTGAGGTCAACGGCCCCGACTGGGTGGACGAGCCCGCGGACTGAAAAAGGACCACCCTTCCCCCCACGCCTCGCATGCTCGGCGCGGGACCCTGAAGGCTGGCCGTTCCAGCACGTCACCAGAGGCCGCCGCTGAACCCGAGGAGCCCAGGACCGCCGCGGTCCTGGGCTCCTCGCGTACGACAGCCGGGCCGGATCCGTCCTACCGGGACGGCACCGGGCCGCGGCGCTGCTGTGTCGCGGTCCACGCGGCGATCTGCGCGCGGGAGCGGAAGCCCAGCCGGGTGAGGATCTGCTCGACGTGCGACTCCGCCGTCCGCGGTGAGATGACCAGCCGCGCGGCGATCTCCCGGTCGGTGAGCCCCTGGGCCACCAGGTCGGCCACCTCCCATTGGCGGCGGGTCAGCGGGCCGGACGGCGGGAGCGTCGGCGTCCCCACCGCCGGTCCCTCCCCCAGTGCCAGCGCGATCGCCGACGCCCGCCCCAGGGCGCTGCCCTCGGCGTACCGGGTGCTCCACCGCTGCTGACCGAGGGCGCCGCGGGCCACCCCGGTCCAGTGGTCGTCCACCGCGGTCAGCGGCCCCGGGAGCCGCGCGGGCACCGACCGCCAGACCGCCTCCGCGGCGCCGGCCAGCCGGGCGGCCGTCCCGGGATCCCCGCGGGCTGCTGCGGTCCAGCCGAGGGCGGTCACGCACAGCGCGACGCCGCTGCGGTCGTCGACCTCGCGCATGAGTCGCAGCGCCTGCTCCTCGAGCCCAGTCGCCGCTGCCGGGTCGCCGGCGGCCAGCCGCACCAGGCCCTGCCCCCAGAGGGCGTGGGACCGGGTCCACGGGTCGTCGGCGGTGGCGAGGCTCGTGCCGAACGCGGCGTCGGCGGACCCGAGGTCGCCGGCGAGCAGGGCCACCACCCCGACGTCGGCCCAGCAGAACGCGCCGGCCCGTGCTCCGGCCGCCTCGTGCTCAGCGGCCGCGGCGCGGAGCAGGCGGTCGGCAGCCGCCAGGTCCGCACGGAACAGCGCTGCCTGGCCGAGGTACTGCGTGGCCAGGGCGGCCACCGCCGGCAGGCCCAGCGCCCGGGCGTCTCGCAGCCCCTCCTCCAGCAGCGGGACGGCGGTCTTCGGATCGGTCGCGACCAGGGCGAGGTAACCGGCGACGACCAGCCCCCGCGCCCGCTCGGGACAGGGTGCCGGCACTGCGCGCAGCAGCAGGTCGAGCCAGCGCCGTCCCTCGCCGAGGTGGCCGCGGGCCGCCCAGTACAGCCACGCGTCGGCGACGGTCGCGAGCCCGGCCGCCTCCTCCCCGGGCGTGCGCAGGCAGTGCCCCAGCGCCGGGGCGAGCTCGGCGTGCACCACGGCCAGGCGGTCGAAGGCGGCGACCTGCCCGGGGCCGAGGAACTGCGCCGCGGCGTCCGCCACGAGCCGCGCACACCAGTCGCGGTGCCGCCGGCGCACCGGCTCCGCCTGCCCGGAGGCCTCGAGCAGCTCGCGGCCGAAGGCCCGGACGGTCTCCAGCATCCCGAACCGGCTCCCGGTGCCGTCCCGGACGACGGTGAGCAGGGAGGCGTCGACCAGGCCGCCGATCGCGTCGAGCAGGTCCTCCTCCGGCAGCCCGTCGTCGGCGCACACCGCCTCCGCGGCCGCCAGGTCGACGTCCCCGGCGAAGACCGCGGCGCGGGACCACAGCAGCCGCTCCCGGTCGCCGAGCAGGTCGGCGCTCCACTCCATCGTCGCCCGCAGCGTGCGGTGCCGGTCCGGCCCGGCGGGCCCGGGCCGGCGCAGCAGCCCGAAGCGGTCGTCGAGCCGGTCCAGCAGCTCGGCGGGGGTGAGCGTCCGCAGCCGGACGGCGGCCAGCTCGATCGCCAGGGGGATGCCGTCCAGCCGGCGGCACAGCTCGGCGAGGGTGTCGTCGTCCGCCGGGGTCAGCACGAGGTCGGGCGCCGCCGCCCGGGCCCGCTGGCCGAGCAGCGCCACCGCCTCCGACCCGGCACCGAGCGGCAGCGGCGGCACCGCGAGCAGCGCCTCACCCGGCAGGTCCAGCGGCGTCCGGCTCGTGGCGAGGACCGACAGGCCGGGGCAGGCAGAGGTGAGCGCGTCGAGCAGCACGGCGCAGGCGTCGCGGAGGTGCTCGCAGTTGTCGAGCACGAGCAGCACCCGCCGCTCGCCGAGGACGTCGGCCAGCGACGCCGGGACCCAGCGGCCCGTGCTGTCCCGGACGTCGAAGGCGGCCGCGACCTGCGCGGCGGCGAGCGCGGGGTCGGGGACGGTGGTGAGGTCGGCCAGCGCGACCCCGTCCGGGAAGGACCGGCGCAGCTCGTCGGCCGCCCGCAGGGCCAGCCGGGTCTTGCCGACCCCGCCCGGCCCGACCAGCGTCACCAGCCGCGACTCCGCCAGCAGCCCGCGCACCCGGCCCAGCTCGGCTCGCCGGCCGACGAACGAGCTGCGCTCGGCCGGCAGCCGGGACCCCGTTGCGGGGGCTGCCCGCCGCACCATGGCCGGGGACCGTAGCGGCCGGGTACGGGTCCGCGGGAGGACCCGTACCGCCCTCCGGGGAACGCCCGCTGTGCGCACCGCCCGCCGGCGCGAGCGTGGCCGCATGGACGAGCGGCGGCACGGGGCGACCGAGCTCTTCCTCGTGCAGTTCCGCAGCTGCCCGCCGTCGGTGGGTGACGCGGTGGAGATGCACCGCGCCCTCCGCCGGGCGGTCACCCGGCTCGGCGCGGCCGGGACGGCGATCCGCTGGTGCGCCGCCTGGCTGCTCCCCGACGAGTGCCGGTGCCTGTGCCTGGTGCAGGCGGCACGGGAGGCCGACGTCGTCCTCGCCCGCGACCTGGCCGCCCTGCCCACCGCGTCCGTCGCCCCGGCCCGCGCGCTGGGCGCAGATCCCTCCTCCCGAGCCGAAGGCAGGTCCTGACATGTCCGCCACCGACGCCCGCCGTCCCGTCCCCGCTCCGCCCGGCGGCCTGCGCAGCCGGGTCGCCCGGCACCCGCTGAGCGCCTTCCTCGTCCTGGTCGCCGTCGTGGGCTGGCCGCTCATGTCGGTGCCGGCGCTCACCACCCACGGGGTCCTCCCCGGCGGGCCGCTCCCCCAGGAGCCGTTCGCCCTCGGGACGACGCTGCTCGTGATGCTGCCCGCCGCGCTCTGGGTCACCGCGGTCGCCGACGGGCGTCCCGCCGTCCGGGCCCTGCTCCGTCGCGCCGTCCGGTGGCGCTTCGGCGCCGGGTGGTGGGCCACCGTGCTGTTGGCCCTGCCGGTGCTCACCCTCGCCGTCGGGGTGGCCGCGGGGCAGGGGCTGCAGACCGGGGACCTGCTCCCCGCGCTCGCGTCCGGCGCCTTCTCGGTGGTCACCGCGGTGCTGCTCGTGCACCTGTGGGAGGAGACGGTGTGGGCGGGCTTCTTCCAGGGCCGTCTGGAGCAGCGGCACGGCTTCCTCCCGGCCGCCGCGCTAACCGCCGTCCCGTTCGCGGCGGTCCACCTGCCGCTGGCCTTCATCGGCGACCTGACGGCCGCCCGCGTCGGGCTCGCGGTCGGCGCGCTGTTCGTGCTCGGTGTGGTGCTGCGCCTCCTGGTGGGCGCCACCGTGCGCGGCGCCGCCGGCAGCCTGCTGGCCGCCGGCTTCGTGCACGCGTCGTTCAACGCCTCGAACAACGAGGGCAACCTGGTCGACGACCTGCTCGGCGGCGGCCAGCCGTCGCTGTACGCCATCGTCGCGGCGGTGCTGTTCACCGCCGGCGCCCTGGTCGCGGTGCGGGACCGGCCTTAGTAGCACATTCGGTGCTACGGTCGTCGCATGACCCGCATCGGCGTACGCGAGCTGCGGCAGAACGCGAGCCGGTACCTGGCTCTGGTCAAGGCCGGCGAGACGGTCGAGGTGACCGAGCGCGGTGAACTGGTGGCCGTCCTGGCTCCACCGTCGCCCGCGGCGACGGCTCGCGAGCGACTGATCGCCGAGGGCCGGCTGATCCCGGCCACCGGGCCACGCTTCATCCCGGAGCCCGTGGCAGCCGCTGCTGGAGCGCCGAGCGTCTCCGAGGCCCTGGCCGAACAGCGCGCCGAGCGATTGTGATCGCCTTCGACAGTTCCGCTCTCACGAAGCTCGTCGTCCGCGAGGAGGAGACCGCGCCCCTGCGCGCGTGGTTGGCAGTACGTGACGAGGCCGCTTGGTCGGCCAGTTCCCTGACCCGCGTCGAGGTCGTGCGCGCCGTGGCGCGGGCCCAGGCCGCCGCGGTGCCGACTGCTCGCAGACTCCTCGCGGGGATGGACCTCGTCCCCCTGGGGCCGGGCGTCCTCGAGGTGGCCGCCGACCTCGGACCGCCGTCCCTGCGCAGCCTGGGCGCCCTCCACCTGGCGACGGCGCTGACCCTCGGGTCGGCTCTGGACGCGTTCGTGGTCTACGACGAGCGACTGGCACAGGCGGCCGTCGACGCCGGGCTCCCGGTCGTCGCACCCTCCTGACCCCGCCGGGGTCGGGGCTCAGGCCTCCGCCAGCACCGCCCCCAGCCGGCGCACGCCCTCGGCGATCCGCTCCGGCGTGTTCGTGGTGAACGACAGCCGCAGCGTGGCCCGGTCCGGCGTGCCGGCGTAGAAGGCCGCGCCGGGCACGAAGGCGACGTCGTGGGCCAGCGCACGGTGCAGCAGGTCGGCGGTGTCGGGGGTCCCGGGCAGGCGGACCCACACGAACATCCCGCCGTCGGGGTCGGTCCAGGTGCTGCCCTGCGGCAGCGCGTGCGGCAGGGCCTCGACGAGGGCGTCCCGGCGCGCGCCGTAGGCCGAGCACAGGGTCATGACGTGCGCCTCCACGTCGGCCGCGCCGAACCAGGCCGCCGCGGCGGCCTGGTCGATCGTGGAGGTGTGCAGATCCGCCGCCTGCTTGGCGACGGTCAGCGCCGGCAGCAGCCGGGACGGCGCCCGCAGCCAGCCCAGCCGCAGCCCCGGTGCGGCGATCTTGGAGAAGCTGCCCACGTGCAGCACGTGGTCGTCGGCGCCCGGCTGCGCGGCCAGCGGGAGCACCGGGGCGCCCCGGTAGCGGAGCTCGCCGTAAGGGTCGTCCTCGACGACCCAGACGCCGTGCCGGGCGGTGAGCTCGACGACCTCGGCCCGCCGTTCCGCCGGCATGGTGCGACCGGTGGGGTTGGCGAAGGTGGGGACCAGGTAGAGCAGCGCCGGCCGCTCCCGCTCCAGGACGTCGGCGAGCGCGGCCGGGTCGATGCCCTGCTCGTCGGTGGGCACGGGCACCACCCGGGCGCCCGCGAGCTGGAAGCACTGCAGCGCCGCGAGGTAGGTCGGGTCCTCCACCAGCACGACCGCGCCCGGATCGAGCAGCGCCGTCGCGACGAGGGTCAGCGCCTGCTGCGAGCCGGACGTGACCAGCAGGTCGTCGACAGTGGTGAGCAGGCCGCGGGCGGTCATCCGGGCGGCGACCCGCGCACGCAGCTCCCGGTCGCCCTCGGTGGGCGCGTACTGGAGGGCCCGGCGAGCGGAGGACCCCCAGAGCACGGCGTCGTAGGCGGCGCGGACGCCGTCGAGGTCGAACAGCTCGGGCGCGGGCAGGCCACCGGCGAAGGACACCACCTCCGGCCGGTCGAGGAGGGCCAGCAGCTCGCGGACCGGGGAGCTGGCCACCCCGGCCAGTCGCTCGGCGAGGGCGGGGGCAGGACCGGAGAGGACGACGGCGGACACGGGTGCTCCAGGAGCGACTGTGCGGTGAGGGGGACGGCGCCGAGGAGCGGGTGGTGTGCCGCTGTCATCCGGGCCGGGAGGGCCGCCTGGTCGAGGAGCCGCACCCAGCGTACGACCGCTGCCGGCGGGACGCCCGACGACGCCCGGGTGGGACGGCTGGGGCGCGGCGGGCAGCCGGGACTGCTGCAACGGACGACCGGTCCGTCACGGCTGTGACGACGCCCACACCGCGCCGCTCGGGCGGGCATTGGCGCAGCTCAGCGGCGCGACGGCCGGCGCCATACGTCGTCGCGGGCGGCGCGCGCGGGAGGTGGCCGGTTCGGCGTGTTGCTCGTCGCCCAGGCAGGATGACTCCCGACATGGCGAGTGCAGCACGCGCGGAGGCGGTCGCCCCGCAGAGGACCAGCCGACCGCTCCGGGCCTGGCAGCAGGCCGCCTTGGAGAAGTACGAGCAGGCGTCCCCGAAGGACTTCCTCGTCACCGCGACCCCGGGCGCGGGCAAGACGACCTTCGCCCTCACCCTGGCCGCGCGGCTGCTGCAGCGGCGCGAGGTCGCCCGCGTGATCGTCGTCTGCCCGACCGACCACCTGCGCCTGCAGTGGGCCGACGCCGCCGACCGGATGGGCATCGTCCTGGACCCGGGGCTGACCAACGCCGTCGGCCCGGTGCGCGCCGGCACCCAGGGCTACGTGACCACCTACGCGCAGGTCGCGGGCAAGCCGATGCTGCACGCCGCCCGCGCCACCGCGGTGAAGACGCTGGTCATCCTCGACGAGGTCCACCACGCCGGTGACGGCCTCTCCTGGGGCGAGGCGGTCGAGGAGGCCTACGGCTTCGCCGCGCGCCGGCTGTGCCTGACCGGGACGCCCTTCCGCACCAAGCCCGACGAGCGCATCCCCTTCGTGCGCTACGAGGAGGACGGCTTCGAGGGCGACGACGGCGAGGGGGGCATGGGCCTGGTCAGCCGTGCCGACTACACCTACGGCTACAAGGAGGCGCTGGCCGACAGCGTCGTCCGCCCGGTCGTCTTCGCCGCCTACACCGGCACCTCGCGCTGGCGGAACTCCGCCGGCGAGGTCGTCGCCGCGTCGCTGTCCGAGGCCGGCACCCGGTCGGTGGAGATGCAGGCCTGGCGCACCGCGCTGGACCCCAAGGGCCAGTGGGTGCCGCACGTCATCGCGGCCATGGACGACCGGATCACCCA
>DATIMX010000271.1:0-20525 GCA_035474935.1 Geodermatophilus sp.
GGCGAGCTCCTCGTACACCGGGAAGACCTCGATCGTGTCGCCCCGCACCCGGAAGGTGCCGCGGGTGAACGAGAGGTCGTTGCGGGTGTACTGCTCGGTGACCAGGGTGCGCAGCAGCTCGTCGCGGTCGCGCTCCTCCCCCACCTTGATCTTCAGCGCCCGGTCGACGTACTCCTCCGGCGTCCCCAGGCCGTAGATGCAGGAGACGGTGGAGACGACGACGACGTCGCGCCGGGTGAGCAGGCTGTTGGTGGCGGAGTGCCGCAGCCGCTCGACCTCCTCGTTGATCGAGGAGTCCTTCTCGATGTAGGTGTCGGTCTGCGGGACGTAGGCCTCGGGCTGGTAGTAGTCGTAGTACGACACGAAGTACTCCACCGCGGCGTCGGGCAGCAGCTCCCGGAACTCGTTGGCCAGTTGCGCGGCCAGCGTCTTGTTCGGGGCCATCACCAGCGTCGGCCGCTGGACCTGCTCGATCAGCCAGGCCGTCGTCGCCGACTTGCCGGTACCGGTCGCACCGAGCAGGACGGTGTCGGTCGCGCCGGAGTTGACCCGCTCGGCCAGCGCCTCGATCGCGGCCGGCTGGTCGCCCGAGGGCTCGAACTCGCTGACGACGCGGAAACGCCCGCGGGTGGGCCGGAGGTCGGTGGTCGTGCGCACGGGGTCGACGGTACGACCCCCCAGTGACAGGAAGTCGTCCGTGAGCCGTGGGCGGACGCGAGGGACGACTGGGACTGCGGGGCTGGCGTCCGGTGCTTGCACGTGCTGGGGTCGCCGCCTAGCGTCCCCGGTCGCAGGAGCGGTCACCGCCGAGGACCAGTGCCACCCGGGGCCCTGCGCCCAGGACGAGGTCGGACCCGGCGTCACTGCCCCGGCCGGACCTGCGCACGACGCCCCCCACGGAGACCTCCGCGGGGGGCGTCGTCGTCCCACCACGGCTCCTCCCTCAGGGGCGTGAGCGACGTCTCCGAGCCCTGACCTCGGAGAGGGTTGGACGGCGGCGCGCACGGGCAGGACGGTCCGGAAGACCACGCGCACCGACCTCCCCGACGACGCCCCGCGGCGGGGAGGCCACCGGCCCCCGGCCTCCGGGGGCGCCAGCACAGGAGGACCCCGTCCATGAACCAGGTGTGGCCTGGAACCGCCTACCCCCTCGGCGCCACCTACGACGGCACCGGCACCAACTTCGCGATCTTCAGCGAGGTCGCCGAGAAGGTCGAGCTGTGCCTCTTCGACGACCACGGCAACGAGGAGCGCATCCGGCTCCCCGAGATGGACGGCTACGTCTGGCACGCCTTCCTGCCCGGCATCCAGCCCGGGCAGCGCTACGGCTACCGGGTGCACGGCCCCTACGACCCGTCCCAGGGCCTGCGCTGCAACCCCAACAAGCTGCTGCTCGACCCCTACGCGAAGGCGATCGACGGCCAGGTCGACTGGGACCCGTCGGTCTTCGGCTACGACTTCGACAGCGGTGAGCGCAACGACGACGACTCGGCCGAGCACATGCCGAAGTCCGTCGTCGTCAACCCGTACTTCGACTGGGGCGTCGACCGGCCGCCGCGGACGCCGTACCACAAGACGGTCATCTACGAGGCCCACGTCAAGGGCCTGACGATGACCCACCCCGACGTCCCGGAGGAGCTGCGCGGCACCTACGCCGCCATCGCGCACCCGGCCGTCATCTCCTACCTGCAGGAGCTCGGCGTGACCGCCGTCGAGCTCATGCCGGTGCACCAGTTCGTGCAGGACGACACCCTCCAGCAGAAGGGCCTGCGCAACTACTGGGGCTACAACACGATCGGGTTCTTCGCGCCGCACAACGAGTACGCGAGCAACACCGACAACGGCATGCACGTGCAGGAGTTCAAGGGGATGGTCCGCACGCTGCACGAGGCGGGCATCGAGGTCATCCTCGACGTGGTCTACAACCACACCGCCGAGGGCAACCACCTCGGCCCCACGCTGTCGTTCAAGGGCATCGACAACCGGGCCTACTACCGGCTGGTCGAGGACGACCCGCAGTACTACATGGACTACACGGGCACCGGGAACTCGCTCAACGCCCGCACCCCGCAGGCGCTGCAGCTGATCATGGACTCGCTGCGGTACTGGATCACCGAGATGCACGTCGACGGCTTCCGCTTCGACCTGGCCTCCACGCTGGCCCGCGAGCTGCACGCCGTCGACCGGCTGTCGGCCTTCTTCGACCTGGTGCACCAGGACCCGGTGGTCAGCCAGGTGAAGCTCATCGCCGAGCCGTGGGACGTCGGCGAGGGCGGCTACCAGGTCGGCAACTTCCCGGCCCTGTGGACCGAGTGGAACGGCAAGTACCGCGACACCGTCCGCGACTTCTGGCGCGGCGAGCCGTCCACCATCGGCGAGTTCGCCAGCCGGCTCACCGGCTCGGCCGACCTCTACCAGCACTCCGGCCGGCGCCCGGTGGCGAGCATCAACTTCGTCACCGCGCACGACGGGTTCACCCTCAACGACCTGGTCTCCTACAACGAGAAGCACAACGAGGCCAACGGTGAGGGGAACAACGACGGCGAGAGCCACAACCGCAGCTGGAACTGCGGCGTCGAGGGCCCGACCGTCGACAAGAAGGTGCTCAACCTGCGCGCCCGGCAGCGGCGCAACTTCCTGGCCACGCTGATGCTCAGCCAGGGCGTCCCCATGCTGCTGCACGGCGACGAGCTGGGCCGCACCCAGCAGGGCAACAACAACGGCTACTGCCAGGACTCGCCGCTGACCTGGATCCACTGGGACGAGGTGGACGAGGGTCTGCAGGGGTTCACCAAGCTGGTCACCAAACTCCGCCACGACCACCCGACGTTCCGCCGCCGCCGGTTCTTCCACGGCCGCCCGGTGCGTCGGGGCGAGGGCGACCCGGTGCAGGACGTCGCCTGGCTGACCCCGTCCGGCGACCTGATGACCGAGGACGACTGGGACGCCGGCTACGCCAAGACGATCGGCATGTACCTCAACGGGCACGGCATCCGGGAGACCGACGAGCGCGGGGAGTACGTGGTCGACGACCACTTCTACCTGGCCTTCAACGCCCACCACGAGCCGATCGAGTTCACCCTGCCCTCGGAGGAGTACGCCATGGCCGCGTGGACCGTCGTCGTCGACACCGCGGAGATGGGCGACGTCGACCCGCGGGAGCTCAAGGCGGGCGAGACGGTGACGGTGCAGGACCGCTCGATGGTCGTGCTCAGCGCCCCCCGCCGCTCGTGAGCGAGCCGCTGGACAGCGCCGCCCGCCGCCGGGACGTCCCCACCGGGACCTACCGGCTGCAGGTCACCGCCGACTTCACGCTGGACGACGCCGCGTCCCTCGCCGGCTACCTGGCCGACCTCGGGGTCAGCCACGCCTACGCCTCCCCCCTGCTGCGGTCGGCGTCGGGCAGCACGCACGGCTACGACACCGTCGACCACGCGCACATCGACGAGTCGCGCGGCGGCCGGCCCGGATTCGACCGGCTGGTCGCGGCGCTGCACGAGCACGGCCTCGGCCTGGTGCTCGACCTGGTGCCCAACCACATGGGGGTTGCCGACCCGGCCGAGGCGCCCTGGTGGTGGGACGTGCTCGAGCACGGGCGGGACAGCGCGCACGCGGCCGCCTTCGACGTCGACTGGGACTTCGGCGGCGGCCGGGTGCGCATCCCGGTGCTCGGGTCGGCGGACGACGTCGAGAAGCTCGAGGTCGTCGAGACACCGGACGGCCCGGAGCTGCACTACTACGACAACCGCTTCCCCGTCGCGCCGGGCACCGAGCGCGGGACCCCGCAGGAGGTGCACGACCGGCAGCACTACGAGCTGGTCGACTGGCGCCGCGCCGACCGCGACCTCAACTTCCGCCGGTTCTTCGCGATCAACACCCTGGCCGGGCTGCGCACCGAGGACCCGGCGGTCTTCGAGGCGACGCACCGGCTCGTGCTGCAGCTGGTCGAGGAGGGCGCGGTCGACGGACTGCGCATCGACCACCCCGACGGCCTGGCCGACCCCAAGGGCTACCTCGACCGGCTGGCCGAGGCCTCCGGCGGCCGCTGGACCGTGGTCGAGAAGATCCTCGAGCCCGGGGAGGACCTCCCGGAGTCGTGGCGGACTGCCGGGACGACGGGCTACGACGCCCTCGCCGAGGTCGACGACGTGCTGGTCGACCCGGCCGGCGAGGCGGTGCTCAGCGCGCTGGACACCGAGCTCACGGGCGCGCCGGTCGACTACGCGCGGCTGGTGCACGACTGCAAGCGCGAGGTGACCGACGGGATCCTCGGCTCGGAGGTGGCCCGGCTGGTGCGGGTCATCGGCGAGCTGCCCAGCATCCCCCGCGAGCAGCAGACCGAGGCGCTGGCCGAGCTGCTGGCCAGCTTCCCGGTCTACCGCACCTACCTGCCCGACGGGCGGGAGCACCTGGACGCCACCGTGGCCGCCGTGCGGGAGCGCCGTCCCGACCTCTCGGCCGCAGTGAACGCGCTGCACCCGGTGCTCTCCCAGGCCGGGACCGAGGCGGCGACCCGCTTCGAGCAGACCAGCGGCCCGGTCATGGCCAAGGGCGTCGAGGACAGCACCTACTACCGGTGGGCGCGGTTCGTGGTGCTCAACGAGGTCGGCGGCGACCCGGCGCAGTTCGGCAGCACGGTGCAGGAGTTCCACGAGGCGCAGCAGCGCCGCGTGGAGCGCAAGCCCCAGTCGATGACCACGCTGTCGACCCACGACACCAAGCGCAGCGAGGACACCCGCGCCCGGCTGGCCGTGCTCGCCGAGCTGGGCGCCGAGTGGGCCGACCTGGTCCGCGGGCTGCTGACCCGGCACCCGCTGCCCGACCGGCCGCTGGCGCACCTGGTGTGGCAGAACCTGGTCGGCGCCTGGCCGCTGTCCCGCGAGCGGGCGCACGGCTACGCGGAGAAGGCGGCCCGCGAGGCGGGGACGTCGACGACGTGGACCGACGTCGACGAGGAGTTCGAGACGGCGCTGCAGGAGATGGTCGACGCCGCCTACGACGACGAGCGGACGAACGCCGAGATCGAGGGATTCGTCGCCCGCATCGCGCCGTTCGGCCGATCCAACTCGCTGGCGCAGAAGCTGCTGCAGCTGACGATGCCCGGCGTCCCCGACGTCTACCAGGGCACCGAGCTGTGGGACCTCTCGCTGGTCGACCCGGACAACCGCCGTCCGGTCGACTACGAGCAGCGCCGACGGCTGCTGGCACAGCTGGACGCCGGCGAGGTCCCCTCGGTCGACGAGACCGGCGCGGCGAAGCTGCTCGTCGTCGCCCGCGTGCTGCGGGCGCGGCGGGAGCACCCGGAGTGGTTCGCCGGGTACGAGCCGGTGGCGGCGACCGGGGTCGCCGCCGACCACGTGGTCGCTTTCGACCGGGGCGGTGTGGTGCCCGTGGCGACCCGGCTGCCCGTGGGCCTGTCGATCGTCGGTTGGGGCGACACCGCGCTGCAGCTGCCGACCGGGGCCTGGCGGGACCTGCTCACCGGCGGCCGCTTCGTCTCCGACGCCGAGGGGCTGCCGGTGGCGGGACTCCTGGAGCGGCTCCCGGTGGCCCTGCTCGTCCGAGACTGAGACGCAGTTCACGTCCCCGCGGGTGCACGCGCGCCCGCGGGGACGTGACCAGGTGATCCGTCCGGTCCCGGTCCCGACGGCCGGCCGTGTCACCCCCGTTGCCCCGGGGGCACGAGGTGAACCGCCGTGACCTGACCGTTACCTTGTCCCGGCACCCCCCGTCCGGGACCGGGTGCCGGAGCCGATCCGCCGAACCCCGTCCGTCGGCCGCCGTACCTCCTGCACAGCCAGGACGGGGGTGGGGGACCCATCTCGGTGCCTGGCCGGTCCGGCCGGGCACCTCGGGGTGAAGCCGTGTGCGCACGGCCGGGGCACCGATCGCTCCGAACCCGACAGCTCACCTCGCAGGCGGCGGATCGGGAGTCCCCCATGCGTTCGTCCTCGTCTTCCCGCATGCCCGCACGCGCCCTGCGCCGCGGCGCCGTGGTGCTCGGCGGCGCCGCCGCCGTCTCCCTGGGCGTCCTCGCGGCCCCGGCCTCGGCGGCGGCCCCCAACAACTGGGACGCCGTCGCCCAGTGCGAGTCCAGCGGCAACTGGGCCATCAACACCGGCAACGGCTACTACGGCGGCCTGCAGTTCAGCCAGAGCACCTGGGCCGCGTTCGGCGGCACCGAGTACGCGCCCCGCGCCGACCTGGCCACCAAGGCGCAGCAGATCGCCGTCGCCGAGCGCACGCTCGACGCGCAGGGCCCCGGGGCCTGGCCGTCCTGCGGCAAGGCCCTGAACCCCTCCGCCCCGAAGGCGGGCGCGGCTCCGGCCGCGTCGGCCCTGGTGTCCGCCCCCGCACCGGCCGCCACCGGCGGGACCTACACGGTGCAGGCCGGTGACACGCTCGGCCGCATCGCCTCGGAGCAGGGCGTCGCGGGTGGCTGGCAGGCGCTGTACGCCGCCAACGACGACCAGCTGAGCAGCCCGGACCGCATCGCGGTCGGCCAGGTGCTGCAGCTGCCGTGAGGCGGACCGGCGGCCGGGGGACGCACTCCCCCGGCCGCCGGGAGCCCGGTGACAGGCTGGAACGGCCACCCTTCAGGGGCCCGCGCCGAGCCTGCGAGGCGTTGGGGGGGAAGGGTGGTCCGCTCAGAAGCGGATGGCGTCGATGACCCGCGCCCGGACGGCGATGACCGCGGGCAGCAGCCCGGCCAGCGCGCCCACCGCGGTCGCCGCGACCAGCCCCTCGACGGCCGCGGCCACCGGGAAGCCGGGGGTGTCGGCCAGCGGGACGCCGCTGTTGAGCAGCCGCTCCAGCGGCAGGTTGCGCACCAGCACGACCGACAGCGCCACCGCGGCGAGCCCGGCGAGAAACGTGGCGCAGACGCTCTCCAGCACGATCGCGGAGAAGACCCGCGCCGAGGTCGCGCCGAAGCTGCGCCGGACGCCGATCTCCCGGATCCGCTGGCGCACCGTCACCAGCCCGATGTTGAGCACGCCGAGCCCGCCGAGGACGAGCACGACGACGCCGGCCCCGCGGATCGCCAGGCGCAGCATCCCGAGGGTCTCCTCCAGGCCCTGCGCGTCCTGCCGGTAGGCGTCGACCTGCACGCCGCCGAGCGCCAGCCCGAGGTCGTTCGTGACCACCGCCATGACCTCGTCGGCCTGCTCCGGCGGCACCCAGAGCTCCAGCGTGGGCGGGCTGAACCCCATCTCCGACGGGTCGGCCGCGCGCGGTGCGTCCCACGGGCCGGCCGAGCGGTCCACCCGGTAGGCGAGCAGCTCGTCGGCGTACCCCTCGCGGACGACGCCGACGACCGCCGCGCGCACCGGGGTCCGGCCGCCGATGACGACCGTCGGCTGCGAGGAGAGGTCCGGGACGCCGAGCGCGCCGAGGAATGCCTCGTTGACGACGACGGCCGGGGCCAGGCTGTCGCGGTCGCCCTCGCGCAGCCAGCGGCCCTCGATCGGCTCGATGCGGTGCAGCTGCCCGTAGGACGGCGAGACGCGCCTGGTCTGCACGGCCTGGGTGCCGCCGGGCAGCCGGAAGCGGGTCTCCTCGTGGCCGATGCTGGCCGTGGCGGTGATCCCGTACCGCTCGGTGAGGTCGGCGACGGCGGCGTCCCACTCCTGCGTGGCCGGCGGCATCCCGGTCTGCGGGTCGTACGCGGTGACCGCGATGGTCGCCGCGCGGCCGCCCATCCGCTCTCCCTGCTCCTGCTGCACCTGGGCGACGAGCAGACCCAGCGCGGTCACCGTCGTCATGGCGAAGACGGCGAGGAAGACGCCGACGAGGGAGAGCACCACGCGGGCCTTGTGCACCCGCACCTCGCTCCACGCCTCGGCGACGGTGGCCAGCACCGGGATCACGGCAGCGCCTCCTCGAGCGGGGCGGGCGCCGGTGCCGGGGCGACCAGGGTCGGCGCCGGGTCCTCCAGCGGCGCGAGCCGGCCGGCGTCCAGCCGGTAGCGACGGTCGGCCAGCCGGGCGACGTTCAGGTCGTGGGTGATGGTGACCAGCGCGGCGCCGCCCTCCGCCGCGGCCTCGGCCAGCAGCGCCATCACCTGGGCGCCGGTCTCGACGTCGAGGGCGCCGGTCGGCTCGTCGGCGAGGACGACCCGCGGGGAGCGCACCAGCGCCCGCGCGATGGCGACCCGCTGCTGCTCGCCGCCGGAGAGCCGCTCGGGGACGGTGTCGGCGCGGGCGCCCAGGCCGACCCGGTCGAGCAGCTCGCGCGCCGTCCGGCGCCGGCGCAGGTAGTCGCGGCCACGGGCGTAGAGCAGCGGCGCGGCGACGTTCTCCTCCGCGGTGCGCCGGGGCAGCAGGTTGAACTGCTGGAAGACGAATCCGAACACCTCGCCGCGCAGCCGGGCGCGGCGGCGGGCCCGCAGCGCGTCGGTCGGCTCCCCGTCGAGCAGGTACTCCCCGCCGGTGGGGGTGTCGAGCAGCCCGAGGATGTTGAGCAGCGTCGACTTGCCCGACCCGGACCGGCCGACGATCGCCACGTGTTCGCCCGCGGCGACCTCGAGGTCGACCCCGGTGAGGATCGGCAGCACGCCGCCGTCGGGCAACGCGACCTCGCGGCTGATCCCGCGCAGCGACAGGAGGCTCACGCCGCCTCCTCGCCGGCGCTCGTCGACGGCGTTCGCCGAGCTGCCCTGCCCATCGATGAGCTCGCACGCTCGCTCATCCGAACGGCCCCGCCATGCCCGGGCTCTCCACGGTGTCGTCGGGCACGGGCACGAACGCGAGCACCTCATCGCCCTCGGCCAGGCCCTCGCGCACCTCGACCTGGTCGCCGTCGGTCATCCCGAGCACCACGGCGCGCTGCTCCTGGGCGCCGTCGGCCCCGACCACCCAGACGTTGCCCTGCTGCACCGAGCCCTGGACCGCGGTCACCGGGACGACCAGCACGTCCTCGGCGACCCCGGCGTCCACGACCACGGTGGCGGCCATGCCGGCGAACACGGTCGTCCCGGCGGGGACACGGCAGCGGGCGGTCGTGCCGCCCTGCCCGGTCCCGGCGGACGCCGGGTCGGCGCCGGCGGTGGACTGGTCGCCGCCGGCGCCGTCCGTCGGGGCCGGGGCGCCCAGCGTGAGGTCGGTGCAGGTGAAGGGGGCGGGCCCGCCCTGCGCCTCGACCTGCGCGGTGGACGGCGGCGCGAGCAGCCGGAACTGGTCGTCCTGGGTCAGCGTCGCGGTGACCGACAGCGAACCCGGTGAGATGCCGGCGACCCGGTCGCCGACCGCGACGACCTGGTCGACCAGCACGTCGACGGCGGTGACGGTGCCGGCCGTGGGCGCGGGGACGGTCGCCGTCCGGACGAGCGGCGCGCGGGGCGTGCTGGTGGGGTTGCCGTCGGCGTCGGTGCCGGCGACCGGCTCGCGCTCCTCCTCCCAGCGGACCTCGAGCACCGCGTCGCCCTCGTCGACGACGTCGCCGGCCCCGACCAGAACCCGCCGGACCGTGCCGGCCTTGGTGGCCTTGACCGGGACGGTGGCGTCGGCGACGACGGTGCCCTGGACGGTGACGGTGTTGGCGACGGTGCCGCGGGCGACGGGGACCACCGGGGAGGTCAGGTCGACCGGCGGCGCCCCGCCCGACACCGGCGCCGCCTCGCCGGTGCCGCCGCGGAAGGCGAGCACCACGAGGGCGACGGCGATGACGGTCCACGCCAGCAGACGCAGTGCCGGGAAGACGACGGTGCGGACCGTGTTCATGGCGCTGCTCATGGCTCCTCGGGGCGGGGTGGTGCCCTCCGGCACCGGTGAGTGCGCACGGTAACGACACCACGACGGTCCGGATGCCCAGTGGCGCACGGCACGCCGGGATCGCGTGGTTGGCGGCCGTCCGCGGGGGCATGACCCCGCAGACCACCCATCACTCCCCTGGAGGCCCCTGCATGTCCGCTGCCGTCGAGTTCGCCGTCTGGGCGCCGGTCCCGGAACGGGTCCGGCTGCAGGTCGAGGGGTCGGTGCACGACATGCGCCGGGAGGAGGGCGGCTGGTGGCGCGCGGAGGTCGAGGCCGGCCCGGAGGCCGACTACGGCTTCCTGCTCGGCGACGACGACACACCGCGCCCGGATCCGCGCTCGCGCCGCCAGCCCGAGGGCGTGCACGGGCTGTCCCGCCGCTACGACCCCGCCTCCTACGAGTGGGGCGACCGCGCCTGGACCGGCCGCCCGCTGGCCGGGGGCGTGGTCTACGAGATGCACGTCGGCACCTTCACGCCCGAGGGCACCCTCGACGCGGCCACCGGGAGGCTCGACCACCTCGTCGACCTCGGCGTCGACTTCGTCGAGCTGCTGCCGGTCAACGGCTTCGACGGCACGCACAACTGGGGCTACGACGGCGTCCTCTGGTACACGGTGCAGGAGAGCTACGGCGGCCCCGCGGCCTACCAGCGCTTCGTCGACGCCTGCCACCAGCGCGGCCTCGGCGTCATCCAGGACGTCGTCTACAACCACCTCGGCCCGTCCGGGAACTACCTGCCGCTGTTCATGCCGATCTTCAGCGAGGGCGGCGCCAACACCTGGGGCAGTTCGGTCAACCTCTCCGGCCCGGACTCCGACGAGGTGCGGCGCTACATCCTCGACAACGCGCTGATGTGGCTGCGCGACATGCACGTCGACGGGCTGCGGCTGGACGCCGTCCACGCGCTGGTCGACGAGCGCGCCACCCACGTGCTCGAGGAGATGGCGCAGGAGGTCGACCGGCTGTCGGTGGCGCTCGGCCGGCCGCTGACGCTCATCGCCGAGAGCGACCTCAACGACCCGCGGATGGTCACCCCGCGGGTGGCCAACGGCACGGGCATCCACGCCCAGTGGAGCGACGACTTCCACCACGCGCTGCACTCGGTGCTCACCGGTGAGGGCCAGGGCTACTACGGCGACTTCGCCGCGGCGGGTCTGTCCGGGCTGGCCAAGACGCTGACCGGCGCGTTCTTCCACGACGGCGCGTACTCCAGCTTCCGCCGCCGGCACCACGGCCGGCCGGTCGACACCGCGCTGCTGCCGGGCTGGAAGTTCCTCGGCTACCTGCAGGACCACGACCAGATCGGCAACCGCGCGGTGGGCGACCGCATCTCGGCGTCCCTCTCCCCCGGCCTGCTCGCCGTCGGCGCGACGCTGGTGCTCACCAGCCCGTTCACCCCGATGCTCTTCATGGGCGAGGAGTGGGGCGCCTCGACGCCGTGGCAGTTCTTCACCAGCCACACCGACCCGGAGATCGGCCGGGCGACGGCCGAGGGGCGCAAGGGCGAGTTCGCCGAGCACGGGTGGGACGCCGACGAGGTGCCCGACCCGCAGGACCCGGAGACCTTCACCCGCTCCAAGCTGGACTGGTCGGAGGTGGAGCGGGAGCCGCACGCCCCGCTGCTCGCGACCACCCGGGCGCTGCTGGCGCTGCGCAGGCAGCACCCCGACCTGGTCGACCCCGACCTGTCGCAGGTGGAGGTCTCCTGGGACGACGCCGACCGCTGGCTGGTCGTGCACCGCGGCCCGCTGCGCGTGGTGGCCAACCTGTCCGGCGACGCGCGGGAGGTGGACCTCGACCGCGCAGCGACCGGCGTCCTCTTCGCGACCGGGAGCCAGCCGGGCCTCGCCGGGACCACGGTGACCATGCCGGCCGAGAGCGCGGCCGTGCTGACCACCGCCTGACGTGCGCCGGCTGCTCCCCGGGCCGGTGGCCGACCTGGACGACGACGCACTGGTCGAGGCCTACCGGCTGCCGGCCGGGCGGTCGCTGCGCGTGGACTTCGTCGCCTCGCTGGACGGCTCGATCACGGTGCAGGGCCGCAGCGGCGGCCTCGGCTCGCCCGGCGACAAGCGGGTGTTCCGCACGCTGCGGGCGCTCGCCGACGTCGTCCTCGTCGGGCACGGGACGGCGGCGGCCGAGGGCTACCGTCCGGTGGACGCCGACCCTGCCGTCGGCCGGCTGCGGACGGCGCTCGGCCGGCCGGCATCGGCGCCGGTCGCCGTGGTGTCCCGGCGGGCGTCGCTCGCGCCCGGGGACCGGCTCGCCGTCCCGTCGACCGTCCTGGTCACCTGCGCGGCCGCCGACGCCGGCCGGCGGGCAGCCCTGGCCGACGTCGGCGTGACCGTGCTGGTCTGCGGAGAGGACGACGTCGACCTGCCCACCGCGCTCGACGCGCTCGCCGAGCGGGGGCTGCAGCAGGTGCTGTGCGAGGGCGGGCCGGCGCTGCTGTCGGCGGCGCTGGCGGCCGGGGTGGTCGACGAGCTGGACCTGTCGATCGCGCCGGCGCTGGTCGGCAGCCCGGACCGGCTGCTGGCCGGCGCGCTGACCGACGTCGTCCGCCCCCGGCTGGTGCAGGTGCTCGAGGAGGACGGCGTGCTGTTCACCCGGTACGCGGTCGACCGGTAGCCCCCCGGGCGACCGCCGCTGCCCAGGCGACGTAGCCCAGGTTGACGACGACCCGCGCCGCGACGCCGACCGGCCGGTCGAAGGCCCGCTGCGCGGTGTGCCGGTGGCGGAGCGGCTCGAGGTGCGCGGGCAGGTAGGTCGTGATCAGCGCTGCGGTCGCCCGCGCGCCGGCCCGGCGGGTCCCCGGCGCTGCGACGAGGACGCCGGCCGCGACGTCGGCCAGCCCACTGACCGCGACGAGCGCGGACCGCGCCGGCAGCCACGACGGCACCAGGCCCCGGTGGTAGCCGGGCTCCGTGAAGTGGGTGACCCCGCTGACCACCATGAGCGCGGCCAGCGCCCACGCCGCTGCGTCGTCCGTCCTCGAGCGGGACACAGGTCAGCCCACCAGCCGGACGGCGTCGCCGTACGCCGTGAGCCGGTGGTCCGAGGTGAGCAGCACGGCCCCCTCGGCGACGGCCTGGGCGACGAGGAGCCGGTCGAGCGGGTCGCGGTGGACGTCGGGCAGGTGCTCGACCGCGGCGGCGTGATCCGCGGTGACCGGGAGGTGGTCGAGCACGAGCTCGCTGGTGACCCGTCGCATCCAGGTCCGGACGTCGGACCCGAGC
Organism: Geodermatophilus sp.; assembly: GCA_035474935.1. GTDB lineage: Bacteria > Actinomycetota > Actinomycetes > Mycobacteriales > Geodermatophilaceae > Geodermatophilus. The sequence goes on from DATIMX010000271.1 coordinate 12,989, forward strand.
GAGAGCTTGCCCAGGCGCTGCTTGATCGCCAGCTCCCAGACGCAGACGGCCGAGACGATCCGGCGGTCGGCGTCCTCGACCACTGCCAGGTCGGCTCCCAGCCGCTCCGGTGTCGTCGCCGCCCACACGAGGACGTGCGTGTCGAGGAGGACCCTCACTCCTCGCCCTCGAACGCCCGCTGCAGGTCCTCGGGCAGCTCGTCGAAGTCATCGGCGATCCACACCCTGCCGCGGTCGAAGCCGAAGTTCGGCGTCCGCCGCGCCGGCCCGACCAGCCGGGCGACCACCCGGCCGCGGTTGGTGATCTCGACCTCCTCACCGGCGGCGACCTTCTCCAGCAGGCGCGACAGGTGGGTCTTGGCCTCGTGCACGCCGACCGACGTAGTCATGTCACTTAGTCTACTCGCGGCGCGCGGGTCGCGATCACGGTCGGCGGGCAGCCGGGGCGTGGTCCCCCGGAACGCCATCGACCGCTGCCGCGGGACCTCCGACTCCTGCGCCGGCCACCCGGCCGCCCCTAGCGTCCGCCTCCCCGACCGTGCGGAGGAGGAGCCATGGGCAAGGCAGTGGTCAGCCTGAGGACCGGACTCGAGGACGCGGAGACGGTCACCGTCGCGATGCTCATGGCCGTGGGGGCGGCCGAGTCCGGCCGTCCGACCGCGATGTTCCTGGCCAAGGAGGCCGTGCGGCTGGCCCTGGACGGCGTGGCCGTCGGGACCGCGTGCGAGGGCTGTCCCCCGCTGACCAGCCTCTTCGAGCGCTACGCCGCGGCCGGCGGGCGGCTGTTCGTCTGCCCGATCTGCTTCAACGCCAAGCAGCTGGACGCCGCCGGGCTGGTCAAGGGAGCCGAGCTCGCCGGCACGGTTCCCCTGTGGGAGTGGATCGGCGACGAGGGCGCCACCACCTTCAGCTACTGAGCCGGCCGCACGCCGCCGTCCGTGGGCGGTGACTGCTTGACTGACCGGCATGGACCTGCCCCTGCTGCCGCCGGTGAAGCCGATGCTGGCCAAGGCCGTGACCAAGGTGCCCATCGGCGAGGGCGTGTTCTACGAGCCGAAGTGGGACGGCTTCCGGTGCATCGTCTTCCGGGACGGCGACGAGGTGGAGCTGGGCAGCCGCAACGAGCGCCCGCTGACCCGCTACTTCCCCGAGGTGGTCGAGGCGGTCAAGGCGGCGCTGCCCGAGCGCTGCGTGGTCGACGGCGAGATCGTCGTCCCCAACGGCGACCGGCTGCACTTCGAGGCGCTGCTGCAGCGCATCCACCCGGCCGAGTCCCGCGTCCGGTTGCTGGCCGAGCAGACGCCGGCCTCCTTCGTGGCCTTCGACCTGCTCGCGGTCGGTGACGAGTCGCTGCTCGAGGTGCCGTTCGCGCAGCGGCGGGCCCGGCTGCAGGAGATCGTGACCGGCACGGAGTCGGTGCACCTCACGGCGATCACCCAGGACCCCGCGACCGCGCAGCGCTGGTTCGAGCAGTTCGAGGGCGCCGGGCTGGACGGCGTCGTGGCCAAGGCACCCGATCTGCCCTACGGCCCCGACCAGCGGCTGATGACCAAGGTCAAGCACGTGCGGACGGCGGACTGCGTGGTCGCCGGCTTCCGCTGGCACAAGAGCGGGCCGATCGTGGGGTCGCTGCTGCTGGGCCTCTACGACGACTCCGGGGACCTGCAGCACATCGGCGTCGCGGCGTCCTTCCCGATGACCCGGCGGGCCGAGCTGGTCGAGGAACTGGCGCCCTACCGGGCCGAGGCGCTCGACGGGCACCCGTGGCAGGACTGGGCCAACGCGGAGGTCGTGAACGGCGCCAACGGCGAGGAGCACCGGATGCCCGGCGCGCAGAGCCGCTGGAACGCGGGCAAGGACCTCTCCTGGGTGCCGCTGCGCCCGGAGCTGGTGGTGGAGGTCAAGTACGACCAGCTGGAGGGACGGCGGCTGCGGCACACCGGCCAGTTCCTGCGCTGGCGTCCCGACCGCGAGCCACGCAGCTGCACCTACGACCAGCTGGAGGTGCCGGTGCGCTACGACCTGGCCGAGGTCTTCGCCGGGTGACGGTCGCGTGACGCTCGGCTGAGGGGCCGGTCACCGGTCGGGCCCCGTGCCTGCGCCGCCCGGCTGGGCCTCATACCCTCGGGACCCATGCGCCTGTCCCGCGGCCTCGTCGCCGCTGCCTCCGGCCTGCTCCTGGCGGTCTCCGGCTGCACCTCCTCCTCCGAGGACGCCGCGGCGGACGCGTCGGCCTCGGCGTCCTCGGCACCGGCCGAGCCGCAGGCCGCGGAGATCGCCTGGAGCGACTGCGACGCCGAGATCTCCCAGCTGGTGGCCGGCTCCCCGGGCAGCGAGCGCGACCTGGTCTTCGAGTGCGGCCGCACCGAGGTGCCGATCAGCTACGACGAGCCGCAGGGCGAGACGCTGCCGCTGACCCTGGTCCGCGCCCGCTGGGCCCAGCAGGCCGACCGCATCGGCTCGCTGGTCATCAACCCCGGCGGCCCGGGCGGCTCGGGCGCCGACGCCGCGATCGGCCAGGCGCTCACGCTGCCCGAGGACGTGCTGCGCCGCTTCGACGTCGTCGGCTTCGACCCGCGCGGCGTCGGGCTCTCCACGCCGGTCGAGTGCATCCCGCCGGAGCTCAAGGACCGGATGGTGGCCTCCGAGCCGCGCCCGAGCACGCCGGAGCAGGTCGACGAGGCCTTCGCGCTGCAGCAGGAGATCGCCGACGGCTGCGCCGAGGAGTACCCCGACTCGCTGGGCACCTTCAACACCGTCGACACCGCGCGGGACATGGACCTGCTGCGCCAGTCGCTCGGCGACGAGCAGCTGACCTACCTCGGCTACTCGTACGGCACCACCCTCGGCTCCACCTACGCCGAGCTGTTCCCCGACCGGGTGCGGGCGCTGGTGCTCGACGCCGCCGTCGACCCGGACGACGACCCGCGGGCCGACGCCGAGCAGCAGTCCACCTCGCTGGAGGCCAGCTTCGACGCCTTCGCGGCGAACTGCACCGGCCTGGTCGCCGGCTGCCCGCTCGGCCCGGACCCGCGCCGCTTCGTGGAGGAGCTGCTGGACCAGGCGGCGACGGCGCCGATCCCCAGCGCGCTGGCCGGCGAGACCCGTCAGGCGACGCCGGGCGTGATCATGACCGCCGTCCTCTCGGCGCTGTACAGCACCGACTCGTGGCCGCAGCTGGCGCAGGGCCTGGCCGCCGCCCGCAACGGCGACTCCCAGCAGCTGTTCTCCCTCGCCGACGCCTACGCCGGTCGGCTGCAGGACGGCACCTACACCAACCTGCTCGACGCCGCCCAGGCGATCAACTGCGCCGACACCGACCCGGCGACGGCGGTGCCCGAGGAGGAGGTCCGCACCCTCGCCACCGAGTGGGGCCAGCGCTTCCCGCTGTTCGGCGCCGGCTTGGCCGTGGGGCTGCACAGCTGCACGGTGTGGGAGGCCGAGCGCACCCCGATCCCCGAGCGGGACGCCGAGGGCGCCGCGCCGATCCTGGTGATCGGCAACTCCGGCGACCCGGTGACCCCGCTGCCCGGCGCGGTGGACATGGCCGAGGACCTCACCTCCGGCGTCCTGCTCACCTGGCAGGGGCAGGGCCACACCGCCTACCCGAAGACCGACTGCGTGACCGGCGCGGTCAACGCCTACCTCATCGACCTGGTGGTGCCGCAGGACGGGCTGACCTGCCCCGCCTGAGTGGTGGTGCCGCAGGACGGGCTGACGTGCCCGGCCGGAGCGCTCTAGGGTGCGCCGGGTGATCAGTTCCGCGGGATCGGGTCGTTGATGGCGTCGTCGAAGGACGCCGTCCTGCTGCAGGTCGACGGGCACGAGGTGCGGGTCTCCAGCCCGGAGAAGCCGTACTTCGCCGAGCGCGGCATCCGCAAGATCGACGTCGTCGAGTACTTCATCGCCGTCGGCGGCGGGATCCTGCACGCGCTGCGGGACCGGCCGACGACGCTGGAGCGCTGGCCGGGCGGGGTGTTCGAGGGCGCGCGGCTGTCCACCCGCATGGACAACACCGGCGACGCCTTCTACCAGAAGCGGGTGCCCAAGAACGCCCCCGACTGGGTGCCGACCGCGCACATCACCTTCCCCAGCGGGCGGACGGCGGACGAGATCGCGCCGGACTCGGTGGCCGTCGTGGCCTGGTGCGCGAACCTGGGCACGCTGACGTTCCACCCGTGGCCGGTGTCGAAGTCCGACGTCGAGTCGCCGGACCAGATCCGCATCGACCTGGACCCGCAGCCGGGCACGGACTTCTCCGACGCCGTCCGGGTGGCGCCGCACGTGCGCGAGCTGCTGGCCGAGTTCGGCATGCAGGGCTGGCCGAAGACCTCCGGCGGCCGCGGGGTGCACGTCTACGTCCCGATCCAGCCGCGCTGGACCTTCCCCGAGGTGCGCCGCGCGGTCATCGCCTTCGGCCGCGAGCTGGAACGGCGGATCCCCGACCACGTGACGATGTCGTGGTGGAAGGAGGAGCGCGGCGAGAAGATCTTCATCGACTACAACCAGATGGCCCGGGACCGCACGATCGCCTCGGCGTACTCCATCCGGCCCAAGCCCCACGCGCCGGTCTCGGCGCCGGTCGACTGGGACGAGCTGCCCGACGTCCACCCGACCGACTTCGACGTGCTGACCATGCCGGCCCGCTTTCGCGAGGTCGGTGACAAGCACGCCGGGATCTCCGACCACGCGTTCGGCATCGAGCCGCTGCTGGAGCTGGCCGAGCGCCAAGCGAAGGACCAGGGCGTCGGCGACCTGCCCTATCCCCCGGACTACCCGAAGATGCCGGGCGAGCCGATGCGGGTCCAGCCGAGCCGGGCCAAGCGTCCTACCAGCGCGGACGGATGATCCGGCGCTCGACGCCAGGGAAGCACAGCGCTCGCTCGACAGACAACCCACGTCCTGCCGGGGATCTGGCGTAGTCCTCCGGTCGCCCTTCCGGGCGGCTGGGGCCGCTCCCGAAGGACCGCGGACGATCGGGCTCTACAGCCAGAGCGTCCGTACTCCAGCCGCTGGCTGATGTGCGCAGGTGGGAAGGCTGTGGCATCCGCCGTCGTTCGGCCCCATGCGGCCTGGTCCGGACCCCGTTGCCGTACCGGTTGTTGTACCGAGCCCCGCGCCCTGGCGCGTCACGGCGCCGCCTGAAGCCACGGTGCGACGTCCTGTTCACCCCGACGACAGAGAATCGGCGAGCGCGAGAACTCGGTGGGCCCGGTCGGCGACGGGCAGGTCGACGAATTCACCACTCGGCAGTTGGAGCGCCGCGCCGCCGGCGGCATCGAAGGCGGCAAGGACCTCCCTCGCCCATGTGATCTCCTGCGCGGTGGGTGTGAAGACCTGGTGCAGAACGGGGAGCTGCCGTGGGTGGATCGCGGACTTGCCGAAGAAGCCGAGGGAACGGGCAAACTCGGCCTGTTCCCGCAGACCGGTTTCGTCATCGAGATGGGCGTAGACGCTGTCGATCGGCGGCTGGATGCCGGCGGCCCGGGAGGCCACCACCAGCTGCGAGCGCACGAAGAGCGTCTGCAGGTTCCCGCTTCCGGCGTTCAGGTCCCGCGCGAGGTCGACCCCGCCCATCGCGAGGTGGCGGACCCCCGGCACCGCGGCGATCTCGGCGGCGGCGAGCACGCCGCGGGCGCTCTCGATCGCACAGATCAGTGGCTTGCCAGGCGCGCGCTGGGCCACCCACGCCACGTCGTCGGCGGACTCCACCTTCGGGATGCGGATGCCGTACGCCGACCCCGCCACTGCGGCGAGATCCGCCTCGCACATGGCCGTCCGTGCGGCGTTGACCCGCACCCAGGCGGCGTGCTCAGCCAGGACGTCAGCGACGAGGCGGCGGGCGCTCTCCTTGGCCTCCGGTGGCACCGCGTCCTCCAGATCGAGCATCACCGCGTCGGCGCCGGCCTTGAAGACCCGGCCGAGCAGCTTGGCGTTGTGCCCCGGTGCGAACAGATAGCTGCGGTTCATCAGACGACACCCGCCTCGCGCAGCTCCACCAGCTGATCCGCGTCCAGGCCGAGCAGTTCTCCGAAGACCTCCGCGGTGTCCTGCCCCAGCTTGCGCCCGGGGCAGCGGATCGCTCCGGGGGTGTCCCCAAGCCGGAACATGAGGTTCTGCATCTTCAGCTCGCCGAGGTCCTCGTCGGGCACGGTCGTGATCGTCTCGCGTGCCTGCACGTGGGGGTCGTTGACCAGCTGCTCCACGTCATAGATCGGCGCGAGTGCAGCGCCGGCCTCCTCGAACGCGGTCACCACCTCGTCGAAGTCCCGGGCGGCGATCCACTTCTGGACGGCGCCGTCGAGCAGCTCGGACCGTCGACTCCGCTCACCGGCGGAGCTGAACCACGGCTTGGCCGCGATGTCCGGGCGGCCGACCAGCCGCATCACCCGCTCGGCGATGGAGGTCGCGCTGGCTGAGATCGCGACCCAGCGGCCGTCGCGGGTCAGGAAGGCGTTGCGGGGGGCGTTGTTCGGCGAGCGGTTGCCGTGCCGCCCGGCGATGATGCCCAGTTGGTCGTAGACGGTGGGGCCGGGGCCGAGGATGCCCAGCAGCGGCTCGAGGAGCGACAGGTCGATCACCTGCCCACCTCCGCCGCGGGCGTCACGGTGGTGCAGCGCGATCATCACGGCCAGTGCGCCGGATATCCCGGCGACGCCGTCGGCCAGGCCGAACGGCGGCAGCGTCGGCGGCCCGTCCTCCTGCCCGGTCTGGTGGGCGAACCCGCTCATCGCCTCCATCAGCGTGCCGAAGGCCCGCCGCTGCGCGTAGGGACCGGTCTGGCCGAAACCAGTCACCCGCAGCATCACCAGCCGCGGGTTGATGGTGAGTAGCTGGTCCGGACCGAGGCCCCACTTCTCCATCACCCCGGGGCGGAAGTTCTCCACCAGCACGTCGGCCTCGGCGGCCAGCTGCCGCAGCAGCTCCTGACCCTCGGGCTTGCCGAAGTCCAGCGTCACCGTCCGCTTGTTCCGCGAGATCACCTTCCACCACAGGCCGTGGCCCTCACGGTTCCAGCCATGGGTGCGGGCCGGATCACCCTTGGGGTGTTCGACCTTGATCACGTCGGCGCCGTAGTCGCCGAGCAGCATCGCGGTGATCGGCGCCGCGTACACCGTGCTCACGTCGAGCACGCGGATGCCCGCCAGCGGGCCGCGCGGCCGCCCGGTCGTGCCGGGCGAGCCGGGAGTCATGTCGGTGGTCGACTGGGTTGTCATGTCTCGTCTCCGCGATCGTCGGGATGGACGGGGTGGGCTGGGGTTCCTGCTCTCGAAGCCGTGGCTCGGCGTTGTGCTCGGAGCCGTGGCTCGGTGTCTGTCAGAGCGCCTGGGGCGCCCGGTGCGGGATCCGCTTCGGGGCGCCGCACAGGCGGGTTCTGCGTGCGACGCGACTCGCGTCACCGTGCCGGTGCGGGGCGTGGACCGATGCGGTCGATGAGGTCGGTCCAGCGGGCCCGCTCGGTGACCGTGAGATCACCGAGTAGCCCGGGCGGTCCGGGGCGCACACTGATCCCCTGGGCCGCCAGCTGTCCGGCGGTG
>DATIMX010000272.1:0-16077 GCA_035474935.1 Geodermatophilus sp.
GGCCAGGCCCTGGTCACCACCACCGGCCGGGTCCAGACTGTTCATCACGGCCACCGCCGTTCGCTTCGAAGCCTCGCAACTCCGAAGGATCACGCGGTGGCCGCCCTCATGCCAGCCCCGGAATCACACCGGTGCAGCTCCCGCCAGCGAAGGTTAAACGGCAAGCTGAGAGGATCCCAGGCGGCCAGTGGCTATCGGGGGGCCTCGCACGGGCGGGAGGATCTCAGGGCGCGACCCGGGCCGGCCCCGTCCAAAGGCTCGCCGCGGCCCCGTCCCGGGTCGGCCCGTCCAGAGGCTCGCCGCGAGCGTGCGAGCGGTGAGGAGGACGGGGTCCTTCTTCAGATCCAGCGCAGACGGGCGACCTGTCGCCAGGGCAGGCGCTGGCAGGCCTCGCCGGTCTCCCCCGCGAGGCGTGCGGCGACGGGGGCACCGGCACAGGCCAGCGGCGAGTGCGGCGTGACGACGACGTGCGGGTCGTGCAGGTCCAGGCCGGCCTCGGCGATCCGGTCGAGGAGCAGCTGCGGCGCGGCCAGCACGGCGGAGGCGAGCGTCGGCACCTCGGGGTGCGACCACAGGGCCACCGGGCCCTCCACCCGCAGCTGCCCGCCGACGGTGCCGGCGCGCTCTCCGGCGCCGATGCGCACCCGCTCGACGGCGCGCCGGTCCAGGCCGGACGACGGCGTCCACGGCAGCGCGCGGTTCCCCCGGCGGACGACGACCCGCCAGCCGACGGCGGTCTCGGTGCGGTCGGTCCAGTCGAGCACCGCGACGCCGGTCTCGGCGGCCACCGCGTCGGGGACCGGCCGGTCGTGCACCCACGCCGTCAGCGCGGCGGCGAGCTCCTCGGGCGTCGAGCCGACACGGGCGTCGGTCATGTCCTCGGCCAGGTCGCGCAGTGGCGTGCGCACCCGGCGCTCGTCCTCCTCCAGCACCACGACCGGGCCGTCGACGCGGTCGTCGGTGAGCGTGATGCGCAGCCGGCCGGTGGCCAGTGCGGGCAGCACCTCGTCGGCCGTCCGCCGCAGGTCGGCGACCGCCACCGGGACCGAGCGCAGCCGCTGCAGGAGCCCGGAGCCGGCGAACAGGCCCCCGCTCACGGGCGGTCCTGGCACAGCGCGGTGCGCAGCGCCGGCACGAGCGCGGGAAGGGTCAGCACGCTGGAGAGCTCCCGGGAGGACAGCCGCACGGGCAGGACGTCGGCGCCCCAGCCGGTCACGCGGCGCACGCGGGCCGCGGACGCGGGCCACACGGCGTCGCGCGCCGCGGCCACGTGCAGCTCGGTCAGCACGTCGGTGAGGTGGATGGCGGCCACCGGGTGCAGCGCCTCGTCCGCGAGGGCGGCGCGCACGACGGCGGCCAGCTGCTCGCGCTGGGCGGCGGTCAGCCAGTGCGGGACCAGGACGTCGGGTGCGGGGCCACCCGCGGCGAGGGCGCTCACCGCGGACCCGCCGCGGCCCGGGCGAGCCCTGCACCGCGGTGGCGGTGGGCTCCCCTGCGCTCTCTCACACCGGAGATATCGGCAGGCCGGCGCGGCGTTGGACCCGGATCCACCCGATTTCCGGCGAATGGGCGGATCAGTCCGCGAGCTCGGCCAGGTGCGCCCTGAGCGCCCGCTCGACGCGGTCGGCGTGCACGTTCATGTTGCGCACCGAGGTCCCCAGATCGGCCGACAGCTGCGTCTTCGTCCGACCGCCCCAGGTGGTCAGGTACCACGTCGCCCAGCCCAGGACGTTGGGCTGGCCGGCCCGCTGGTCCGGTCGCGCGTCGGGGTCCGGCGCGCACGCCGCGGTCAGCGCGTGCGACAGCAGGGTCTGCTCGGCCTCGCCCATGATCTCGTCCGGCGCCTCGTGCGCGTCCGGCAGCATGATCTCGGTGCCGTCCGGGCCGACGCCGTCCAGGGACTGCAGGTTGCGCAGCCCGTTGAGGGTCGCCACCGTCTGCGAGTTGCGGCGCAGCGTCGCCACGCTCTGCCCCATGTACGCGGCCAGCTCCTTCTCGCTGGGCCGCCGCTGGTGCTCGGCGAGGAAGGCGGCGACCGCCTTCTGCTGCTTGTTCTCGGTGTCGGCGGCGGTGCGGCCGTGGGCGTTGCGGCCCAGGTCGTGCACCCACTTCGACAGCTGGGTGGCGAGGAAGGCACCGAAGGGCACGCCCTTGCCCTCGTCGAACTGGCCGACCGCCTTGAGGATCCACTCGCTCACCTGCTGGGTGAGGTCGTCGGGGTCGGGCACGTGCAGCCGCAGGGTGCTGGAGTTGCGCTGCAGCCGCTTGAGGCTGACCGGGAGGTAGTGCCGGCACAGCTCGTCGAGGAAGGCCGGGGGCAGGTCGCGCGGCGCGCGGCGGCGGACGTCGGTCTCCGCGCGCAGCCCCACGGTCGCCGTCCCCCGCCCGGCGCACCAGGCCCGGACCCACTCGGCGAGCACGGAGGCGGTGCCGCAGGCGCCGTCGACGCGGTAGAGGCCCTCGCCCTGGTCGTAGCTGACCGTCACCCCGTCGGGCAGCTCGCGGCGGAACTCCTCGAGGGGCAGCTCGCGGTCGGTCCGGAAGTGCACCCGGTCGCGGGCCGTGATGGGCGCGAGGGCCCAGCCCTCGGCCTCGGGGATGCCACCGAAGACCAGCGGCTCGCGCGGGCGGGCCGGAGCGGTGTCGACGGCGGGGGTGGCAGGGAGGTGGTTCACCGGGACTCCTCGGCGCTGTGGGGAAGACGGCGCTGTGCGGACGACATGGCCGCGACCGATGGGGGCGGCCCCGTTCAGAGGCTCGCCGCGAGCGTGCGAGCGGTGAGGAGAACGGGGTCCTCCTGCTGCTCGACCGCGGCGGGCTGACGGGGCGCGGGGACGGCGGCCTCGGCCGCCGGGCCGGCCGCGAGACGGGCCATGAGGTCGGCGGCAGCGGCGCGCTCGGCCTCGCCCGGCTCCACGGTGTAGACCGGCATGTGGTCGTACAGCGTGGTGAACACGGAGCTGACGAACGCGTAGGCGGCCTGCGCCTGCGGCGAGAAGCGGGCGACGGCGGCCCGCGGGCCGAGCTCGACGCCGACGGTCACGCGCACGACGCGGTCGTCCTTGCTCAGACCGGTCAGCGTGAAGGACACCCCGGGGTGCGCGCCGGCCAGCTCGGCCAGCGCCGCGAGGCACCGACGAGCGGACCCGCGGCGCGGCCGCAGCTGCACGTGCACGACGACGGTGTCGGACTCCGTGCCGGAGCCGACGACTGCGGCGACCTGGTCGCCGGACTCAGTGATAACGCTGTGCTGCATCGTGATTGCCCCCTGTGACGTGCTTGGGGCAACTCTGGTGCATCAACGAGCCGGCGACTGGCACAACTCTCGCTGTGCCATACGCAATGTCAGGGCATCTCTTCGGCAGGTCTTGCCCGTGTCGATCGACCGCCCGACCTCGCTGGTGCGGTGATCAGCAGGAGTCCACAAAGGCGAGGGGCCATGCCCCGGCCAGTTCTGTCAGCCGGCGGAGCCCTCCGTGACCTGCCCGTGACCGACCGGGGCGGCCGCGGCAGGCGGGGCCGTCGGCTCGGCGCCGGAACCGTCCTGGGCGACCGGCTCCGCCGTGTCGGCGTCAGCCGCCGCGGGGGCGAACGCGGCCAGCGCGCCGAGGGTGTCGGCGGTGACCTGCGCCGCGAGCAGGTTGGCCTCGGCGATCTGCCGGTAGACCTCCTCGCGGTGGATGGTCACCTCTCGCGGGGCCTTGAAGCCGAGGCGGACGGTGCCGCCGCGGACCTCGACGACGTGGACCTCGATGTCGTCGCCGATGCGGATGGTCTCGCCGACGCTGCGGGTGAGAGTGAGCACGAGTAACCCCTCCATGGGTGTGTGGTGGCCGTCCGTGGCGGAAGCGGACCCTGATCGGGGCCGCCGTCGTGAGTTATCGGCGCAGGGGACGCCGGATGGGATGCGATCCGTCGAGCAGCACGACCTGCGCGGAGCGCCAGTTGGCCGGGTTGACCACCAGCGGGGCCCGCAGGTTGGCCGTGGCCGCGGCCGGGCCCTCGGCCGGCACCGTCACGAGGCAGTACAGCCGCGCCTGCGCCGGGCCGTCGAGCGCCAGGTCTGCGCACACGGCCGGGGGCAGGGCCGGGGCGTAGTCCGGGAAGTACCTGCCCGGGTCGACGGCGAGGAAACGCGGACCCTCCGGCGCCATCGACTGCAGCCAGAACAGCCGGCCGTCGCCGTCGGCGGTCACCAGCACGTAGTCGCGGTGACCCGGGAAGCCCGGCAGCGCCTCGGTGATCGAGAGCAGGGGCAGGGTCGCGACAGCCGAGAGCGTCATGCCAGGAAGTCCACGAGCGTCGGCTGGATCACCTGGGCGGTGGCCTGCAGCGCCGCCTTGTACCCGACCTCGGTCTGGTTGAGCTCCATGATCGTCTTGGCCAGGTCGATGTCCTCGACGTCCACGAGCTGCGAGGCCAGGGTCAGCTGCAGGTCGGTGTTGACCTGGCCGGCGGCCTCCATCCGGGCCGAGCGGGCGCCGACGGACGCGGCGGCCCCGAGCAGCCGCTCGAGCGCCACGTCGAGCTTCTCGAGGTCGGCCGACAGCGCGTCGGGGTCGTTCTCCACGTCGGTGGCGATCTTCCCGACGAGGCCGAACAGGTCGGGCTCACCCGCGCTCGGCACACCGAAGGCCTCGTGCCCGGTGACGTCGATGCGGACCTTGTCGGCGTTGGACACGCGCCGGGTGATGCCCTCCCCCACCGGCGGCGCGCCGACGTAGGTGCCGTCGGAGGCGTACGCCACCGAGCCCTGGGTCACGCCACCGAAGAGGGCGCGGTCGTTGATGCTCGAGTTCGCCACGCCGAGGAGGCTCTCGCGGAGGGCCGCGACCTCGACGGCGATCGCCTGCTGCGCGCTGGTCGAGGTCGCGCCCGTGTTCATCGCCTGCACGGTCAGCGCACGGACCCGCTGCACCTGGCCGATGGCCGTGTTCAGCGCGGTGTCGGTGGCGTCGAGCCAGCTCTGCCCATCGGAGATGTTCTTGGCGAACTGCTGCACGGCGCTCTGGTCCTGACGGATCTGCAGCGCCTTGTTGGTCCCGGTCGGCGAGTCCGACGGGGCACTGATCAGCTTCCCGGAGGTCAGCTGCTGCTGCAGCTTCGCCACCGACGAGAGGTTGTTGTTCAGGCCGAGGAGAGCGGTCTGGGTGACGGCCCGGTGGGTGATGCGCATCAGGTCACCGCCCCACGACGCCGGTGCGGTTGATCAGGGTGTCCAGTGCCTCGTCGATGGCGGTCACCATGCGGGCGGCCGCGCTGTAGGCGTGCTGGAAGGACAGCATGTTGGTCATCTCCTCGTCGAGGTTGACGCCGGACACGGACTCGCGGGCGGCGTCCACCTGCGTGGAGATCACCTTCTGCACCTCGACGTCGCGGCTGGCGACCGAGGCCGCCACGCCGAGGGTGACGACGAGCGCCCGGTAGGTGGCGTCCACGCCGCCGTCCTCGAGGCTCAGGTCGAAGAACGCGTCGGCGTTGTCGCCGTCCGCGGAGGGCTGACCGATGGCGCCGGGGGCGGTCTTGGCCGCGGCGATGAGCTCGGGCTTGGTCACGCGGACGCTGATGTTGCCGGCGTTGACGTTGGTCAGGTCGACGACGGGGTTGCCCGAGCCGTCGTCCATGAGCGGCTCGGCCGCCCCGGACGCGCCGTGGACGTCGTAGCCCTGGGCCTGGACCGCGTTGATCTTGCCGACCAGGTCGCGGGCCAGGCCGTCGAGCGCCCGGCGGTAGTTCGGGAAGGTTGTCGTCAGCACGGTCAACTGGCCGCCGGCGGTGCCGCCCACCGGGAGCCTCGTCCCGCCCGGGACGGTGGCCAGCCCCGGGGGCGGCGCGGTGCCGACCTGGTCGGGGTTCTCGGCGCCGATGGGGCGAAGGCCCAGAGCCGACGAGCCCGCGACCAGCGTCGTGCCGCCCACGAGGACGTCGACCATGCCGTCGTCCGCGGCCACGGAGGTGGCCCCGACCTGCTCGGACAGCTGCATGACCAGCAGGTCGCGGCGGTCGGAGAGCTCGTTGGTGGGCAGCCCCGACCGGGTGGCCTGGCGGATCTGGTTGTTCAGGTCGGCGATGGATGCCGCCGTCGTGTTCACCTCGGCGGCGAGGGCCACGACGTTGTCGTGGGTCTGCTGCCACTGCTGGTCGAGGGTGGCCCGCGTGGTCTTCATGCCCGAGGCCAGGATGTCCAGCGTCTCGAGCACCTGGCTGCGCGCGGCCGGCTCGGTCGGGTTCGTGGAGTTGGCCAGCGAGCTGAAGCTCTTCCAGACGTCGTCGAGCATGCTGCGGATGCCGGTCTCGCCCGGCTCGCGGAAGGCCGCCTCGACCTGGGCCAGCGCCTCGTTGGCGACGGTCAGCTGCGCGGTGCGCGCCGACTCGACCTGGCTGCGCCGCTCCAGGAACACGTCGCGGATGCGGTTGACCTGGTCGGCGTCCACGCCGTTGCCCACCGGGCTGCTCACCGAGTGGATCGCCGGGACGGCGGTGCCGCCCATGGCGCGCAGCTCGACGCGCTGCCGCGAGTAGCCGTCGGTGTTGACGTTGGCGATGTTCTGACCGGTGACGTCCAGCCCGCGCTGCGAGGCCCACAGCGCCGTCCGGGCCGTGTTCAGCCCGCCGAAGGTGGAACTCACAGGGCACCGTCCAGAGTGACCGCGCGGTGCGCGCGCGCGTCGCTGCGACCGGTCGAGCCGTAGGTGCCGGCCGACGGCGCCTTGACCGACAGCAGGGTGTCGCCGATGGCGGACAGGCCGCCCTCGATCAGCTCACGGTTGGTGTCGGCCAGCCCGCGCAGTTCCGTCACGAGCACCAGCAGCGTCTCGTGGTGCTTGGCGTACAGGTCGTTCCACGGGGCCGGCGCGGCCTCGGCGAGCTTGCGCAGCGAGGGGTTGACACCCACGCCCAGCCGCTCGGCGAGCACCTCGGTGGCCGCCGCCCGCTCGACCTCCAGGGTGCGCAGCTGGTCGAGCACGACCTCGATCTCGTGCGCGATCCGCGACAGCCAGCGGGTCTTGCCCGTGACGATCAGGTACTGCTTCTCCTCCGCCTTGAACAGCAGCAGGTCCAGCAGCTCCTGCTCGCGCCACAGCAACGTCGACAGGTGCTGGTAGTCCACGCCCCCACCGTCCTTCCGCTCTCCCCGCGGCAGGCGTCGGTGCTGCCGGCGGGTTGTCACGAGCACCTTCGGCATCCCCTGTGGCGCCTTGAGCCGAGGCACTCAAGTCCGGACGGGTCCGTGCCGAGGAAGGGGGTGCCGACCGGGCCCGGGCCTGCCGAGAAGGAGGACGTGAGCCCATCGCGTGCCCAGGCGACCGTGCGGTCCCGTACCTCTGCCTCGCGCCACCCCGTCGCCCCGGCTGCCGGCGTCCCCGCCCGGCCGGTCGCCGCGCGGGACACCACCCCGAGGGACACCAGCCCGAGGGACGTCGACGCCCTGGTGACCGAGCACCTGCCGCTGGCCGCCTTCGCGGTCAACGCGGTCGCCTCGCGCATCTCGCTGCCCGCGCACGTCAGCCGCGAGGACCTGCTGTCCTGTGCGCGGGTGGCGCTGGTCGAGGTGGCCCGGCGGTTCGACCCGTCGGCGGGCGCCTCGTTCGCGACCTACGCGCTGGCCCGCCTGCAGGGCGCCGTCCTGGACGAGCTGCGCTCCGGCGACTGGGCCAGCCGCTCGGTGCGGGCCGCCGCCCGGCGCTCCGACGCCGCGGCCGATGCGCTGGCCATCCAGCTGGGCCGCCCGCCGACGCGCGAGGAGCTCGCCGCCAGCCTCGGCATGGCGACCAGCGACCTGGACTCGCTGCAGGTCGACGTCCACCGCGCCGTCATGGTGAGCATCGACGCCGAGACCGGCCCGGACGGTACCTCCCTCGACCTCCCCGACACCGGGGAGTCGCCGGAGCGGGCACTGCTGCGCAGCGAGCGGTCCCGGTACCTGCACGAGGCGATCCGCCAGCTGCCCGACCGGCTCGACGAGGTCGTGGAGCGCAACTTCTTCGGAGGCGAGTCGCTCACCGACATCGCCGCCGACCTCGGTGTCACGCTCTCGCGCGTCTCGCAGATGCGCGCCCGCGCGCTGACCCTGCTGCACGCGGCGATGAGCGAGGTGTGGGAGGGGCGGGCCGTGCCGGCCGACGGCGGCGTGCGCGCCCGCAACCAGCAGCGCTCCTACGTGGACCGGGTCGCCGGTCGCAACGCCCCGCCGGCCGCGGCTCCGCCGCTGCCGGTCCCCCGTCCGACCGCAGTCCCGCCGCACCGCAACCCGTGGGTGACGGCGACCGGCCGCACCACCGCCTGGCCCGCCTGACCGGCCGACGATCGAAACTCGAGGAGACATGAGGCACTTCAACCTCACCCACCGCCCCAGCGACTGGCCGGTGCCCGCGTTCATGGAGCGGGTCTCCACGGTGCCCGTCGGCGAGGGCGTGACCGACCTCAGCGAGCGGTACCCCCACCTGCGCGGCCGAGGTCCGGAGCTCAGCGAGTACGCCACCCTCTTCGCGATCCGCCGCCTGCTGCAGGAGTCCTGGCCGGACGGCACCCCGCCGGAGGACGAGACCATGGTGGGCATCTCCCACTACCGTCGGTACGCGGTCACCGAGCCCGTGGGCAAGCCCTCGTTCGTCTACGGCCTCGTGACCCCCGAGGAGTTCGTCGAGCTCCCGGACCAGCTCTTCGTGCCGCCCCCGAAGACGATCCTGATGCCGGCCCCGTTCGACCTGGGCATGCCGGTCATCACCCAGTACGGCGTCGCACACGTGACCCGTGACCTGTTGCACTTCATGGGCATCGCCGTCGACCTCGGGGTCGTCGACGACCGCACCGTCAGCCACTTCCTGGGCCAGAACGTCATGATCGCCGCGCCGACCACCGGGGTCTTCCCGGCGGAGTGGCTCGTGCTGGTCCTCGAGGCGCTGGAGAGTGTGGTCGACGCCTACGAAGCGACGGTCGCCGTTCCCCACGAGGGCTATCAGCGACGTGCCCTCGGCTTCTGCTGCGAGCGCCTGCACTCCCTGCTGACCGCCTCGCTGGTCGCCCGCTGGCCGGAGGACAAGCTCATCGCCACCCGTCCCGTCGTGGTGAGCGAGGAGGAGACCTACACCGACGGCGGCTGACGGGCCGGTCGCGCGGTCAGGCCATCTGTGCGAGGACGGCGGCCAGCCCCTCGCGGAGGTCGACCGACGGCCGCCAGTCCGGCACCGGCGGCGCGTACCGCCACGGCGCCATCATCTCCCGCGGCCGATAGGGCCGGGCGCCCCACTGCACCGGCACCGCGGCGCCCAGCAGCTCCCCGACCAGCGCGACGAACTCCCGCAACGGCAGGAGCGTCCCGCTGAGGGAGTAGGCCGGGGCGTCGGCGCCGGCCAGGTCGGGAGCCCGGACCAGCGCCGTCACCACGTCCGCGACGTGGACGAGGTCGATCCACTGCTGCCCCGGCGAGAGGAGCAGGGGTTCGCCGGTCCGGTGCGCCCGCACCAGCAGCTGCAGGAGCTTGGTGCGCTGGTCGTCGGGGCCGTAGGTGTCCGGGAGCTCCACGGTGACTGCTCGCACGGGCGTGCACTCGGCATAGAACTGCAGGACGTCGGCGAACGCCTGCTTGGTGGCCGCGTACAGGGAGGTCGGGCCGTAGCGCCGGCTGTCGTGGTGCTGCCAGATGGTGCCGACGTTGGCGAACGTGGCCCCGCCCTGCGTCGACAGCGCTTCGGCCAGCCGCATCCCGAGGGTGAGGTTGGCGGCGATCAGGGGGTCGACGTCAGCGGGGCCGTGCACGCCGACGAAGTAGGTCGCGAGGTGGAAGCAGGTCCCCGGGGCGAACGCCTGGACGGCGTCGGTGAACGCCGCGGCCTCGACGTCCGCCCGGAGGAGCGACGTGTGCGGCAGGAGGTCCTCGGGCACCCGGGACGTCGACCGGACGACGAGGCCGACCTCCCAGCCGTCGGCGAGCAGCCGACGGACGAGGTGGGGGGCGATGAACCCGCTGGCCCCGGTGACCAGTGCGCGCGGGCTCATGCGGTGAACGGCGTGCGGTACTCGGCGAGCGGAGGGAGCTCCGCGTCGCGGCGGGAGAGGACAGGGGCGTCGACCGGCCAGTCGATGCCGGCCGAGTCCCACCGGATCCCGCCGTCGGTGCCGGGCGCGTACTCGGCGGTGGCGAGGTAGGCCATGGTCGCCTGCTCGGAGACGGCGGCGAAGCCGTGGGCCAGGCCCACCGGGATGTAGAGCATCTGCCAGTTCTCCGCGGTCAGGGAGACGGTGACGTGCCGCCCGTACGTGGGCGAGCCCGCCCGCAGGTCGACGACCACGTCGAACACCTCGCCGGCGACGCAGCAGACGAGCTTGTCCTGGGCGGCCGGCGGCAGCTGGACGTGCAGGCCACGCACCACGCCCCGGTGCGAGCGGCTGTAGAACTGCTCGGGGAAGTGCGTCGGCAGCCCCCGGTCGGCGAACGCCGACTCCAGGTAGGTCTTGACCAGTGCTCCCCGGTCGTCGGCGTGCACGGTCGGCACGACGAGGTGGCACCCGGCGATCCCGGTCTCGTGGAACTCCACGGTCAGACGACCGCGGCCACGCGGGCGGCCCGCTCCGCGAAGGCCAGCACCTGCTCGAGCGACACGTCCCGGGCCGGTTCGCCGGCGGCCGTGCGCCGGGCCCAGTCGACGGTCCAGGCCAACGTCTCGTCGAGGTCCAGCAGGTTCCGCCAGCCGAGGTCGTCCTCCGCCTTGGCGGCGTCCAGCGTCAGCGTCGCCGTCTCGACGGGGTGGTCGCTCCGCCCGTCCTGCTGCCAGGCGGCGTCCCCCTCCCACAGCGCCGCGACCTTGGACGCGACCGCGCCGACGGGCACGGCACTGGCCGGCGGCGGGCCGAAGTTGTACGCCTCACCGGCGGCTCGGCCGTCCAGCAGGGCGTCGACCAGCACGAGGTAGCCGTGCAGGCAGTCCAGGACGTGCTGCCACGGGCGGATCGCCCGGGGATTGCGCAGCTGCGGCCGCACCCCGGCGGAGAAGCCGGCGACGAGGTCGACCACGAGCCGGTCGGCACACACGTCGCCGCCGCCGACGACGTTGCCGGCTCGCGCGATGGCGGTGGGGACGGCGCCGGGCGTGCTGGCCATCCAGGACTGGGCGACGATGTCGGCTGCGGCCTTCGACGCCGAGTAGGGGTCCCGGCCGCCGAGCGGGTCGTCCTCGCGGTAGCCCCTCGCCTGGCCCGCGTCCCGGTAGACCTTGTCGGTCGTCACCACGACCTGGGCCCGGACGGTGCCGGTGGTCTGGGCCGCCTCGAGGACGTTGTACGTGCCGAGCACATTGGTCTCGACGGTGAACCGGGGTGCCCGGTAGGACTCGCGGACCAGCGGCTGTGCGGCGAGGTGCAGGACCACGTCCGGCGCGGCGCCGACGACGGCCTCGCGGACGGCGGCCGCGTCCCGGACGTCGACGCGCAGGTCGCGAGCCATGAGCTCGGTCACCCGCGCCCGCTCGTAGAGCGACCCGGGTGCCGGGTCCAGGGCCAGCCCGTGCACCTCGTGTCCCTGGGCCACGAGTCCGAGGACCAGCCAGGCCCCCTTGAACCCGGTGTGTCCGGTGACGAGGTAGCGCACGTCAGGCCTTCCCGGCGCGGTCGCGCAGGTAGCCGGTGAGGACCTCCGCGACGTACTCGAGCATCGGCTCGGTGAGCCCCGGGTACACGCCGAGCCAGAACGAGCGGGTCATCACGACGTCGGAGGCGCGGAGGTCGCCCACCACGCGTGCGTCGATCCCCCGGTAGGCCGGCTGCCGCAGCAGGTTGCCGGCGAAGACCAGGCGAGTGCCGATCTTCTTGGCGTCCAGGTGCCGCAGCAGGTCCTCGCGGTCGACCGGGTAGCCGGGCTCGAGGGTGATCGGGAAGCCGAACCACGAGGGCTGCGAGTGCTCCGTGGCACGCGGCAGGATCAGCCCCTCCACGCCGTCGAGGAGCTTGTGGAGCAGGTCGAAGTTCTGGTTGCGCCGTTCGACGAACGTGTCGATCTTGCGCAGCTGGCTCACCCCGAGGGCGGCCTGCATGTCGGTGGCCTTGAGGTTGTAGCCGATGTGGCTGTACGTGTACTTGTGGTCGTATCCCTCGGGGAGGTCCCCGAGCTGCCACTGGAAGCGCTTGCCGCAGGTGTCGTCCTTGCCGGTCTCGCAGTAGCAGTCCCGGCCCCAGTCCCGGAAGGACTCGACCTGTCGCCGGATCAGGGGCGACTTGGTGAAGACCGCACCGCCCTCCCCCGTCGTGATGTGGTGAGCGGGGTAGAACGACACCGTCGCGGTGTCCCCGAAGCTGCCCGTCCGCTGGCCCCGGTAGGTCGAGCCCAGGGCGTCGCAGGAGTCCTCGACCAGCCACAGGTCGTGCTCACGGCAGAGCTCGGTGACGGTGTCGAGGTCGAACGGGTTGCCCAGCGTGTGCGCCATCATGATCGCCCGGGTGCGGGGACCGACGGCCTCGCGCAGCTGCTCGGCGACGGCGTCGTAGGTGCCGATCTCGACGTCGACGAAGACGGGCTTGAGCCCGTTCTGCAGGATCGGGTTGACGGTCGTGGGGAACCCCGCGGCCACGGTGAGCACCTCGTCACCAGGACGCAGCCGGCGTGGCCCGATCTTGGGGCTGGTGAGCGCGGACAGGGCCGCCAGGTTGGCCGAGGACCCGCTGTTGACGAACGTCGCCGACCGGGCGCCCACGTACTGCGCGAGGGCCCGCTGGAACTCCGCCGTGAACCGGCCCGAGGTCAGCCACCCGTCCAGGGACGAGTCGACCAGGCAGGCGATGTCCTCGGCGTCGAGCACCTTGCCCGACACGGGGACGGTGGTCTCGCCGGGCACGAACGGCGCCGGGACGAGGGACCCCTGCGCGTAGCCGCGCACCGCGGCCAGGATGTCGTCTCTGCTCACAGATGCGTCGGCGGTCAACGTTCTCCTCGGTTCGGGGGTGTCCTGCCTGCTCGGCATGGCTGGCAACCGCGGTGAAGGAGAGTCCTGCGGCTGTGGGCGGTGGGACTCGACTCGAGTGCGGCTCGGACGGGCGGGCTCGTACCGCAGCGTGATGGTCTGCCCACTCACGATAACGGGAGTCGCCGGTCACCTCGCGACCCGGCGGGAGCCCCGGGGCTGCCGTGACCAGCGGGGCGCAGGCAACGGCACGAGGCGCCGACGCGGCGTGACATGCGGCCGGGGAGCCAGAAGTCCCGTCACGGCGTCGGTACGTTGCGTCACGAGGGCTCAGCGCCCCTGTGACGGGTCCGCCGCGGTCGGCAGACGACGCGGCCCCGCGCTCTCCGTAGTCACACCCTCGGGAAGAGGTGTCCACGTCATGAAGGTCGTGCTGCTCGCCGGCGGTCTGGGAACCCGGCTCAGGGAGGAGACGGAGTTCCGGCCGAAGCCCATGGTCGAGATCGGTGGCAAGCCGGTGCTCTGGCACCTCATGAAGATCTTCGCGTCCCACGGGCTGACCGACTTCGTGATCTGCGCGGGGTACAAGGGCGAGCACATCAAGCAGTACTTCCTCAACTACGCCGCGCACAACAACGACTTCACGGTCAATCTGGGGCGCCCGGACGAGATCACGTTCCACGACGCCCACCACGAGAGCGACTGGACCGTCACGGTCGCCGACACCGGGCCGACCACGATGACGGCCGGCCGTGTCGCGCGCATCGAGCGGTTCGTACGCGGCGAGCGCTTCCTCGTGACCTACGGCGACGGCCTCGCCGACATCGACGTCCCGGCCCTGCTCGACTTCCACACCGCACACGGCCTCGAGGCGACCCTGACCACCGTCCGCCCGATGTCCCGGTTCGGCCTCGTCGACACCGACCCCGACGGTGTCGTGACGCGCTTCCGCGAGAAGCCCCAGATGGACGGCCGGGTCAACGCGGGCTTCTTCGTCTTCGAGCCCACGGTCTTCCGGCACCTGCGGAACAGCGACCACCTGATGCTCGAGCAGGAGCCGCTGACGGCGATCGCCGCGGAGGGACAGCTGGCCGCCTACCGCCACGACGGCTTCTGGCAACCGATGGACACCTCCCGCGAGCACGTCCTGCTCAACCGGCTCTGGGACGCAGGCGCGGCCCCCTGGGCAGTGTGGGACCGCTCTCCCGTCGCTGACACGCCCACCGGCATCCCGGCGCCCCGCTCCCGGCAGGAGCAGCCGGCACCCGCGCACTGACCCGCCCGCGCAAGCCCTGACGGCGAAGGGGGCTGGACCACCGGGTCACCCGGTGCTCCAGCCCCCTTCGTCATGGTCACGGTCAGGCGCCGATGCGATCCGCGCGGCTGCGGATCTCCCGCGCCTTCCGCCAGGCCGTGGCCCACAGCTCGGCGGTGTGCTCGGTGAGGTGACGGGCCAGGACCTGCTCACGGTTGGCAGCGGCCTGCTCACGGCGCCAGTCGGGGTCCTCGATGGCGCGGGTGAGTGCCGTGGCCCAGTCGCGGGGCCGCTTGGCGCGGTAGCCCAGACCGAGCCGCTCGTACTCCGCACTGGGCGACCGGACGGCGAAGACCCCGCGCGCGGAGTACTCGAGCACCTTCAGCCAGCTCTTGCAGTTGTTGAAGGTGTCGATGCGCAGCGGTGCGACGCCGATGTCGAACCGCTCGCCGATCGCGGCGGCGTAGCCGTCCACGTCCAGGATCCAGGGCATCTCCACCGGGTCCTCGGCCAGGCGCAACAGCTCCCGAGCGTTGCCGGCCTGACCCAGGACGGCGAACCGGCTCCTCCCAGCGGTGCGGTCGAGCGCCTGCTGCAGTCCGGACTCCATCGCCTGGAGGTCGTACGGATGGGTGCCGACCGTGCCGGTCCAGCCGATGGTGAGCACCTCGGGTTCGCGCTCGTAGGCCGGCGTCAGCTCGGCGATCCGGCGGGGGATCGCGTTGGGGACCACCATCCCGCGGCCCCCTGACCCGTACAGCGCCAGCAGGTTGGGGGTGGACACCGTCACGAAGTCGGCCTCCCGGACGCAGGCCTCCGCGATCCGTCCCACACCCTTCCGGATCAGGGCCTCGTGCCCCTGGTGGCCGGGCGGGAGCGCGGTCAGGTGGTCGTCGACCTCGACGACCACGGCGACGCCCTGGGCCTGCAGCAGCCGCAGGCAGTCGAGCATCTCCCGGGTCTTGGGTAGCTGCAGGACGACGACGTCGGCGCCCTGGGCGTCGACCTCGCGGACGACGAGCGGGCCGCCCGGGTCGTCCGGGTCGGGGGCCATGACCGTCTTCAGGCCGTGCTGGACGGTCACCTCGATACCGAGGTCGGCGTCGCTGACCGCCCGCGCCGGCTCGGCCACGCGGTGGAAGAGCGACCCGGTGAACATCGTGTGGGACAACAGCACGTTCATGTCGGTAGACGTCCTCACGGCGCCCGGGTGCCGGGCGCGGTTCCGTCGCCCCGCGAGAGTGACGCACGGGCGGTGGGGTCAGGGTCAGGGGTGGGTCCGCGGGCGCTCCACCCGTCGGCTCACCATCCCGGCCGGCATCGGTCTCCGCCGTCCACCCGGCGGGGACACGCCGCCCCGCACCCCGTGCGTCCCAGGCGTCCGTCCCGCCCCAGCAGCCGTGGGTGACCCGTTCGGCGGGGATCCGGAAGAAACTTCCGCGGTTCGCCTCAAGATCGGCTCACGAGCAGCCGTAGTCCCCTGTGCAAGGCCGCAGCACGGATGCAGCGGTTACCAGGAACGACCCGATTCCAAGGAGGAACACCATGGGTCTGCGCGTCAACAACAACATCGCCGCGTTCAACGCCTACCGCAACCTGAACGTGACCGATGGCGCGATGAGCAAGTCGCTGGAGAAGCTGTCCAGCGGTCTGCGCATCAACCGGGCCGCCGACGACGCGGCCGGCCTGGCCATCTCCGAGGGCCTGCGTTCGCAGATCGGTGGCCTCAAGGTCGCCGTCCGCAACGCGCAGGACGGCATCTCCGTCGTCCAGACCGCTGAGGGTGCCCTCACCGAGACGCACTCGATCCTGCAGCGCATGCGCGACCTCGCGGTGCAGGCGGCCAACGACGGTGCCCTGACGGACACCGACAAGGCCAAGGCCAACGAGGAGTTCCAGGCGCTGAAGGACGAGCTCGACGACATCGCC